>JAQUMQ010000136.1 GCA_028718045.1 Actinomycetota bacterium | reverse complement strand
GCTTTTGAAGAGAAAAAAGTTTTGGCGGATGCGGCAATAACTGCAATTGTAGACTCTGTCGACCTTTTCGAAAAGGAAAAATAAATGATAATAGGTAAAGTCATAGGAAACGTGATTTCTACGGTAAAGGATCCGAAATATAATGGTTATAAACTGCTTGTCGTACAGGAAATGAATTGTTTTGGTGAATTTGAAAAAAATTTTTATATTTCTGCCGATTTGATTGGAGTTGGAATAGACGAGGTCGTAATGCTTGTAAATGGAGCGGCTGCAAGAGCTTCGGTTGAAACCAACACCATGGGATTTGATTCGGTAATAACTGCAAAAATCGAAACGGTGATTTATGAAGATAAAGTAATCAAACTGTAATCTGATCGGTTAAACCCAGAGTTTATTTTAATATAAGCTTTTTTACTATTTTAAAGTTTTCCGCAAAACAATATCCTTTCATATTTTCTTCAATTTCCGATTTGTGTTCAAGGAGTATATCAGCCAGTTCTTTTATTTTCCAGGTGTTTTCTACGGCAAGTTTGAAAGTTTTTTCTCTGTCGTCTCTCGACGAAATAATATCTATGGTGCACCACGAATCATAATTTGTCTGATTCAAATAATAAAAAAACTCAAGAAGTTCCCAAAAATTGATTGTTCCAAATACCATATCGGGGTCGGAATCTTTATAATTTTCATTTATGTGAATTTGAAATAACTTATTCCATCTGTCTATTAATGCGACAGATTCGGCTAAATTTTCATTTGCCATAATTGCATGACCTACATCGAGCGCGCAACCAACATTTTCAAGTCCGACTTCACTTATAAAAGCCAATGCCTTGCCTGTATCGCTTATATATTGTTTTTGCCTTGGATCTTTGGATTTTGCTTCGATAGCAATTTTGACTTCAGGATCATACTCTCCGATTTCTCTGACGGTTTCGACCAAATATTTCCATCCGTCTTTATAATTTGACTGAAAGGGATAATCAAGACCGTCATGTGCCGGCCATAAAAGAACACTGTCAGCATTGACTTCTTTGCATAAGTCTATACCTTCTTTCATTATTTTGATTGCTTCTTTTCTTATTTTTTCGTCATTTGTTGAGAAGGCACCATTTTTCCATTTTCTGTCGCTCCATATCTCAGGCTCGATGCTTGAAACTTTTAAATCATATTTTTTTAAAAGATTTACTAACTTATCGGACTGAGAGGGAAGAGGATCTGACGGGACGAATACGACAATTCCGGAAAGCCCTTTTGTTTCTTTGAAAATATCAAGTTTTTTTTCCAGACTCATATCGTTAAAATAACCACCAGGCACATATCTTTCAGGATATGACCCCAAACACCATAAATGCGCATCAATTTTTAATTTCATATGACTCCTTTAATTATCCAATTTTTAAATTATTAAAATATTCAGGAATGTCAAGTATTATTTATAAATACTATTATAGTTATTTTTTTTAAATTAAATATAGATCTTTTTAAAAAAAATAAAATTTATCAGATATTTATAAGTTTGGAGCCATTGTTTTTCTATATAAATGTGTTTGTTAATTTAAATATAGCTTTTCGACATGTTTTTGCTAAATTGTTTGTCGTGTTTGCCGGCAAGAAATTTTTAATTCATATGAGTAAACTTAAAGATAAGCTCATGAAAAAATTTGATCGTTATTTATTTGAAATAAGTTGATTATTATTTTATGATTTTAAAATGAACCAAAATTGTTACAGATGGTCAAAATATTTGGAGTGATTGATTGAAGACTCAAAAAGAAATAGTCGTTGGTATCATAGAATATATAAGCAGAAACTTAATTGGAGCCGAGCAAGTATTGACAGAACTTGATTCCCATATAGGAGATGGAGATTGCGGCATTGGTGTCAGAAAAGGATTTGAAGCTGTTCAGAAAATCATCCCCGAATTGAATACTATCGAATTGGCAGATATATTTAAAAAGGTCGGATTTACATTAGCTTATACAATCGGAGGAACTTCAGGCGCAATGTTAGGCACGGGTTTTATAGAACTAGGTAAGGGGTTAAAGGAAAAAACAGAGCCGGATATACTAGATTGGGTTTTTGCGGTTAATTTTGCACTTGAGGGGATAAAAAGAAGAGGCGGAAATACAAAAGTCGGCGACAAAACGATGATAGACGCACTTGAACCTGCAGTCATGTCTATGATAAATTCCGTTGATACGAATAAAGAAATAAATCCTGTTTACATACTCGAAAAAGCTTTGACTTCGGCAAGAGAAGGCTCTGAGAATACCGTCAATCTTGCAGCTAAAAAGGGAAGAGCTTCTTATCTTGGCGAAAGAAGTATTGGATTTAAAGATCCGGGTTCGGTAGTGATATGTATTATTTTAGAATCGGCATATGATTATTTAAAAAAATCGGTTTGAGAGAGGCTGTCTCTAATTGGATGTAAGATGTTGCAACTATTTAAATTAATTGGTATATAAAAAGACCATTAAAAGGTTATTTAAATTAAATTTTTGATTTTATGCTTATAGGATATAAAAAATGAAAAAGATAATGAACCTTCCTGAAAATTTCGTAAAAGAAATGCTAAAAGGTCTTGCTGAAGCGAAACCGGATACGCTAGGTTATATTCCTGAAAAGAGAATTATATACAGGAAAGATCCTTTTACAAATAAAGTTGCTTTAATTTCAGGTTCGGGAAGTGGGCATGAGCCCGACCAGGCATTTTATGTTGGAAAAGGAATGCTTGATGCAGCTTGTGCCGGTCCAATTTTTGCGGCTCCTACTTTGGATTCGATAGTAGACGCTGCAAGGCTTATAGATAAGGGCAGGGGAGTCCTTTTCTTAGTAAAAAATTACACAGGCGATAGAGCTAATTTTGAAATGGCAAGCGAAATGATAGAGTTTGAAGGCGGACCAATCGTGGAGACCGCAATAATAAATGACGATGTGGCAGTAAAAGACAGTACCTTTACGGCAGGAAGAAGAGGTGTTGCAGGTGCGATCTTTGTTTATAAGATAGTGGGAGCCAAATCGGAAGAAGGAACAAATATCGATGAATTAAAAAAGCTTGCACTTGATGTTAATGCAAACGTAAGGACCATGGGATATGCGTTGAAATCGTGCACACATCCAGAAAAAGGTTCCCCGACATTTGAACTTGGAACAGATGAGATAGAGCTTGGTGTCGGTCTTCATGGAGAACCTGGAAGACAGCGGATAAAAACGGAAAGAGCTAATGTAACGATAAGCAGGCTTCTTGACTCCATAGTAAGTGATTTGCCTTTTAAGCCGGGTTGTGAAGTTGCCATGATGATAAATGGTCTTGGAGGTACTCCGGTAAGCGAGCTATATATTGCCTGTTCCATTGCACACGATATCTTAAAAGCATATGGAATAAAGGTATTTAAGTCTTATGTCAATAATTACTGTACATCACTTGATATGGAAGGTTGTTCGATAAGTTTACTTAATCTAAACGAAGAGTTCAAGCATCTTCTTTTAATGCCTGCGGATATTCCAATAAGGTATTTTTAAATATTGCTGAAACAATCAACGAAAATCTAAATTACATATTATTTTTTATCGCAATTTATGTGTCATGTATATGATTTTAAAAACAATGCCATACAAATATGGCAAATATGATATGCGTAACAATAAATCAACAACTTCAATGCCATGAAATATGGCTGCATAGCTCGATCGAGCTATCTTGCTGTTTTACCGTAAAAGGATGATAAAAAATGAAAGCGATGGTTTTAAAGGAAATATGTGAAATAAAAACAGAAGGAAGAGCTCAACAAAAAAAAGAAGTTCCCGTAAAAACAGAACCTTTGGAACCGGAAAATATACCCATTCCTAAACCAGGTCCAAAAGATATCGTTATTAAAGTTTCTGCTTGCGGAGTTTGCAGAACTGAATTGGATCAGATAGAAGGAAGGATATTGCCTCCAAAATTGCCGATAATATTAGGGCATCAGCCGGTTGGAACAGTATCGAACTTAGGGGAAAAAGTAAAAAAGTTTAAAATTGGCGACAAAGCAGGAGCTACTTGGATATTTTCAAGTTGCAGGCAGTGTGAATTTTGCTGCAAGGAACAAGATAATCTGTGCGATGAATTTAAAGCAACCGGATGCCATGCCGACGGAGGATATGCCGAATACATGAGAATATCAGAAGACTTTGCGCATAAAATTCCGGATAATTTGACTGATTTGATATACGTAGCACCTTTGATGTGTTCCGGGGTAGTGGGTTATCGTTCGTTAAAACTTACCCAAATGGAAGATGGGAAAAATATAGGATTATATGGTTTTGGATCTGCTCATCATTTGGTGATACAAATGATAAATTATAAGTTTTCTAATGCCAAGAAGTTCGTATTTAGCAGAAACGTTGACGAAAGAAAACTGGCTGTAAGATTGGGAGCAGATTGGGTAGGCGATATAGAAGATACCGCTCCGGAAAAAATAGATTTTGCGATAGACACCACTCCGGTATGGAAAACAATGATTTTTGCCTTGGGGAACCTTAATAAGGGAGGAAGGCTGGTAATAAATCTTATAAGAAAAGAAGAAGCAGATAAAGATTATTTGTTAAAGCTGGATTATCCGAAACATCTGTGGTTGGAAAAAGAAATAAAAACAGTTGCCAATGTCTCCGTAAAAGACGGCGAAGAATTTTTAGGTGTAGCTGCCAAAATGAAGATTAAACCTAAAGTTCAACTTTATGAATTAAACGAAGCAAACAAAGCATTAACTGAGCTTAAAAATGGCAAATCTACAGGTTCCAAGGTTTTGAAAATAGCTGATTGATGCAATTTTCTCATATTATTAATTAGCTTTCTTTATTGTCAAATTCATTAATATTTTTAATGGATTTGACGGATTCTGCAAGATGAACTTTATCATCGCCGAACTTAGTATTGATTTCGGTTATTGCTTTTGTAATGTTTCATTCTTTATCTTCCCGATCAAAATGAGTATTTTTGATCAGA
>JAQUMQ010000135.1 GCA_028718045.1 Actinomycetota bacterium | reverse complement strand
CGTTCCTCTTCCCGCCATGTTAGTCGAAATTGTCACGGTTTTTTTCTGACCTGCATTTGCTATTATTTCAGCCTCTTTTTCGTGATATCTTGCATTTAAAACCTGATGGGGAATTCCCTCTTTTTGAAGCATGCTGCTTAGAATTTCGGATTTTTCTATCGAAATCGTTCCGACAAGTACGGGTTGGCCCTTTTCATATCTTTCCTTGATATCTTCTGCGACAGCTTCAAACTTAGCTTTCTCAGACTTGTAAATCAAATCAGGCATGTCGTCTCTTATCATTGGTTTATTCGTTGGTATAACTACGGTTTCAAGTTTGTAGATATGCCTGAATTCTTCGGATTCAGTTAAAGCAGTACCGGTCATGCCGGCAAGTTTTTCATACATTCTGAAATAATTCTGAATCGTTATGGTGGCAAGAGTCTGGTTCTCTTCCATGATTTTCACATTTTCTTTTGCTTCGATAGCCTGATGCAACCCCTCGCTGTATCTCCTGCCCTGCAGTATTCTTCCAGTAAATTCATCAACTATCAGCACTTCTCCGTCTTTTACTATATAATCGACATCCTTTTTAAATAAGTAGTAAGCTTTAAGAGCTTGGTTCAACGCATGTATGTAAAGATAATTATTGGGATCATACAAATTATCCATGCCAACCAGATTTTCAACTCTTGCAACTCCTTCCTCGGTGATGGCAGCGGTTTTTTGTTTTTCGTCAACCTCAAAATCAACTTCCGGTTTCAACCTCGGAACTACACGAGACATTTTTTTATAAAGCTCCGTTGACTGATAAGGAACACCTGAAATAATCAAAGGTGTCCTTGCTTCATCAATAAGAATGCTGTCGACCTCATCCACGATTGCATAATAATGTCCATCTTGAACCATCATTTCTTTCGCGGTCACCATATTGTCTCTTAAATAATCAAATCCAAATTCATTGTTCGTGCCATAGATTACGCTGCTCGAGTACGATTCTTTTTTCTCAAAATGATCCTGATTATTCTGAAGAAGCCCGACCTTTACTCCAAGAAAATTATAAATTTTGCCCATCCAGCTGCTGTCTCTTTTTGCAAGATAATCATTTACCGTTACGATATGCGTGCTTTTCCCCGTAAACGAATAAAGATAAGCCGGCAGTGTCGCAACCAGCGTTTTACCTTCACCTGTTTTCATTTCCGCAATTTTACCTTCAAACAGCACTATTCCACCATAAAGCTGGACATCGAAATGCCTCATGTTCAAGGTTCTTTTTGCAACTTCCCTCACGACCGCAAAAGCTTCGGGCATCAATTCTTCAAGACTTTCGCCTTTTCCATATCGCGATTTGAAATACAAAGTTTTCGATTTCAGCTGTTCGTCGGTCAGCGTACTTATACTTGGTTCAAGCTCATTTATACGATCGATTATGGTATCGTACTTTTTTTGAGTCTTGCCCTGTCCTGCTTTTAAAATATTTCCAAATCTAAACATCGCACCACCAGATTATTAACTTTATGCTTTAAAACAAATAACGTTTAAACCAAAATAACAATATTTTAATTTTAATGATAATCGAATATTTTAATAAAGTATTTTAATTTAATCAAAAATTAAAAATTATCAGATCTGCGGTTCTATAAGACCATAATTTTTATCTTTTCTCTTATATAAAACGGCAGTCTTGCCGGTATCGGAGTTTACAAATACATAAAAATCATGCCCGATCAGTTCCATCTGAAGCGAAGCTTCTTCAGGGCTCATAGGTTTGATTTCAAATCTTTTAGTTTTTACGATTTCTCTTAATTCTTCCAAATTTTCTTCAGAGTTTTTAACTTCTTTCTTGGCTTGGGCACCTCTCCTGCTTTTTTGTATGATTTTTCCTTTGTAGCGTTTTATCTGTCTTTCAATTTTATAATTAACTTTATCTATTGCTTCAAAGAAATCTGCCCCGGATTCCGTTGCCCTTATAACAGCTTTTGGGGTAAATATGGTTACGACGATCTTATTGTTTAAATTAATGCTAGGATTTTTCTCAAGAGAAAACTCTATTTCTGTTTTTATCGTGCTTTCTGCCAGTTTTTCCACCTTGGTTTTAATTTTTCTTTCGGCATACTTCCTGATCTCATCATTTATATCTGTGTTGCGACTCTTTATTGTGTATTCCATTGCAAGTCCTCCTTTTTTTCCGGAAATATTATATTATTGCTGCCATTTTTGCTTGCTGCAATACCATATCGACATATATTTATTATCTTAAATTAACTTTTAATTATAAAGACCATAATCAAAATAATTTTTATATTTTTTTTGCGCTTTTATTTTTATTTTCACTTTATGCTTAATTAAATTACTCTCGCAAGAGTAAGCAGATATATTTTATCTGCACCGCACTTCTTTAACATAATCGAAATTTCGTTAAGGGTGCTTCCTGTTGTCCACACATCATCTAAAATCAAAATATTTTTGTTGATGACACTTAAAATATTTTTTACCTTGAAACTCGACTTAAGATTTGTTTTTCTCTCATGCATACCCAGATTTTGTTGTTTAAAAGTTTTCTTTATTTTCATAATATTACCGAAATAAGGAAGTTTTACTTCCTTTGAAAAAATTCTTGCCAGTATCTGCATGTGATTTATATTGACATCAGGTGATTTTCTTAAATAATCGCTTTCCATATAAAAATCAGGGACCGTTTCAACGATATCGATTTTTTCATTAACATAAAAATTATCGAAAGCCTCCTTTAAAAAACTGCACAAAACACAAGCAATTGAATAAACTTTATTGTATTTATATTTTAAAATCAATTTTTTTAATATTCCGTTGTAAACTCCGAAACTTCTTAAATTATAAAAAGAAAATTCCGAATTTTTACAATTAATGCATCTTTGCGGTTTGTTTTTGTTTGTTTTTATATTGCTTAAATTTAAAGGGGCACCGCAATAATCGCAAACCGAACCTCTTATCTTTGTTATCTTCTCCCTGCATTTTTCACACAAAAATCCCTGACCTATTTCTCCGCAGGAAGAGCAAATACCCGGAATGAGGATAGTTTTAAAAAAATTCGTAAATAAATTATTAAAAGCAGATTTGTTTATGGTATCTTTATTTCTCCTCAAGATCGATTATTGCTATGATTATTCTATGATTATTGCGATTAATCATTATGCAACCTATCATTTTCTATGATAGCGTTTGACATTATTTTTACACTCGGGTGTATGATTATTCCGTCTTCTATAACGCTTTTCGAACCTATGACCGCTTTTTCAAGAATCGATGCCTTGCTTTTGATTTTTGTGTCATAACCTATGATTGCACCGATCAGTGAAGCATCTTTTCCTATATATCCGCTGCCCCATTTTATTCCCCTGTACATTATAGCTCTTTCGTCGATAACCGTATTGTCGCCTATGATTATGGGTCCATATAATTTTGCACCTTTTTTGACTATGCAGTTATTCCCTATTACAAGCGGGGGAATCATCACTACCTCTTCTTCTATCTTGCAATTCTTGCCAATCCATATCCCTTCATTGATTTGCACTCCCGGAATGGTCAATTTTATTTTCCCTTCAAGAGCATCGAAATTTCCCTGTTGGTATTGCTCGAGACTTCCAACATCATTCCAGTACTTGCCATGCTTGTATCCATAATAAGGTATTTTCAATTCAAGCAGTTTTGGGAACAAATCCCTTCCAAAGTCATAAAAAGCCCCGGGAGGTATATAATCAAAAATTTCCGGTTCGAATACATAAATACCGCTATTTGCCAACCTGCTTTTTTCTTCGCCCGTTAGAGGCTTTTCCTGAAAACCTGTTATCTTGTTGTCGTTATCCATTATTACGACACCATACTGAGAAGGATCGTCGACTTCGGTTAATGCAAGAGTGCATATACCGCCCTTTATTTTATGAAACTTGATAAGTTCGGATAAATTTATATCTGTCAATGCATCTCCGCTTAAAATCAAAAACGTTTTATTCTCAAAAAAAGCTTCGGTTTTTTTAACTCCTCCGGCAGTTCCAAGAAGTTCCGGCTCGTACGAATAATGAATTTTTATGTTCCATTTCGCACCATCTCTGAAATAATCTTTAATAGCCTCCGGATACCAGTGAAGATTGCAGACCACCTCATCAAAACCATGTTCGATAAGCAAATCTATGATATGTTCCATGACAGGTTTATTCACTATGGGAGCCATAGGTTTTGAAATCAAATCTGTAAGCGGTCTAAGCCTGGTTCCAAGCCCTGCCGCAAGAACCATTGCCTTGCTTTGTAAAGTCATTTTCATCTCCTGGATTTTTTTTAAAACCTGATCTTTCAATCTTTGCAACAAGCTTACTTGACATCATTTGCCTGCTTTCCGAACAATTTTCCGATGCTGGTGTCAAAAGGAGGTTTCATTACACATTTTTCAGAAATTATCGCAGAAATGTTTTTGGCAGGAGTTACGTCAAAAGATGGATTTCTTACAGGCATGTCCTCGTTAATAATTTTTTTGCCCATAATTTCTCTTACTTCTTTGCCGTCTCTTTCTTCGATGGAAATTTGACTTCCATCCTTGGCATTTATATCGATAGTCGACACAGGCGCTGCAACAAAAAATGGAATTTTGTAATACCCGGCAAGTATCGACAAGCCAAGCGTCCCTATTTTATTTGCGCTGTCGCCATTTGAAGCAATTCTATCTGCACCGACAACGACACTGTCGACCTCACCCTTTGACATCATATATGCCGCCATGTTATCTGTGATTATAAAAAACGGTATTTTTTCCTCTTTAAGCTCCCAAGCAGTCAGTCTTGCGCCTTGCAAATAAGGTCTTGTTTCATCAACAACGACATGAGCGATTTTTCCGCAAGAGGCAAGGCTTCTTATCACGCCCAGAGCGGTACCATAACCTGCCGTAGCTAGCGCTCCCGCATTACAATGAGTTAAAATCTTTACTTTGCATTTAAAATCCTTAAAAGCCTCTATGCCGTTTTCGCCTATCTTTTTGTTTGTATCGAT
>JAQUMQ010000134.1 GCA_028718045.1 Actinomycetota bacterium | reverse complement strand
TTGGCGCGACTGGCTCAATCGGAAATGTCTGCACAAGGATACTTGCCGGTTACGTCCCTGAAATTATAATTACCGCACGTCATTTAGAAAAACTCCAGGTTCTTAAAAATACAATAGAAAGCAATCATTCGGTTAATGTTAAAATCGAAAATAATGTACATGCGGCTATTAAGGATGCTGATATTATTATTACTACAACCAGCGCCCCAGATGCCTTGATTGATGCCAAAGAGTTAAAATCCGGGGCTGTAGCATGTGACGTTTCCGTGCCTAAAAATATTTCTGGTAGAGATTGCGGAAGAAGCGATATTTTGATCGTTGATGGTGGGTTGATCAGGATTCCCGGTAAAATTGATTTCGGCACACCTACGGAACTTCCCGACGATTTAATCTATGCCTGCATGGCTGAAACCATGATCCTGGCTTTAGAGGGTCGTTTCGAGTGCTTTTCTTTAGGAAATGATTTAGAAATTGATAGAATAGATGAAATTTCTCAACTGGCAGAAAGACATGGATTTAGGATTGCAGAGGTAAAATCGAGATGAAAATTAAGCTTATCGCTCCGGCAAGAAAAGCTGAATGGGGAGAGAGCTTCTGGGATTTGAAGACTCTCTGTAAGTTAACCGGCCGTAAATCCGGAGGCGCGCCGTTGGTTTTACCAACCTTGGCAGCTTTGACTCCTTCTGATGTAGAAGTCATTCTTACGGATGAGAATGTTGAACCAATAAACTTTGAAGAAACAATTGATTTAGTGGGTATAACCGGCATGACCTGTGTTATCCCTCGTTCATATGAGATTGCGGATGAATATCGAAAACGAGGAGTTCCTGTAGTGATGGGTGGGATTCATGTTTCAATGTTACCCGAGGAAGCAATACAGCATTGCGATTCTGTAGTTATCGGAGAGGCAGAGGAAATTTGGGAGCAAGTTATAAAAGATGCACAAAAGAAAAGAGTACAAAAATACTATAAAGCTCAAAGGTTCCCTGATTTAAATAATTCCCCCATTCCTAGGTGGGGTCTTTTAAAGAATGATCGGTATTGCTATTTTACAATCCAGACTAGCCGGGGATGTCCATATGATTGTGAATTTTGCACAGTAAAAGTATTTAATGGAAGACAGTATCGAAATAAAACGGTCGACAGAGTCATAAAAGAAATAAAAGAGATACAAGCTATTGATAACAAGAAAAATCTATTTTTTGTTGATGATAATATTTTAGCCAATACTAACTTTTCCCAAAACCTTATGAAAGCCCTTACTTCTTTAAAGATAAAATGGTGGAGCCAAGCATCAGTAGATAAATTAAGAAATAATGATATTCTTGAATTAATGTATAAATCTGGCTGTAGAGAAGTATTTGTCGGTTTTGAATCTGTATCGCAGAGTACTCTTGCCTCGATGAACAAAAGTCAGGTTAATAAAATAGAAAATTTTCAAGAAACCGTTGATAAAATCCATTCACACGGGATATCTGTTTTTGCATCATTTGTTCTGGGAGGGGATTTTGATGACGGTAGTATTTTCAAAAAAACCGAAGATTTTATTTTAAATTCGAAATTCGCTTTTGCAATGGTGAATATACTTACTCCCACTCCGGGTACTAAATTATACTTCAGATTAGAAAATGAAAAGAGGATTTTTTTAAAAGAATGGTGGAGATATAATGGCGAATTAGTAACATTCAAGCCAAAATTGATTCAAGAAGAAACGCTGCAAAAAGAACGTGATAAATTATTAAGGAATATTTATTCTTATGAAATGCTTTATAACAGACTTGATTATTTATGGAATAAGGGTGTTTTTGTTAGAAGCGCAAATAATAAAATGATTTTTTCATTTGGAAGATTATTTTTTTCATTACGCATTCTATCTGATGCTAAATTAAGCCTGTCTAGAATAAGATTCATAGTTAAGAGTTTATGGCACCGTAGTATTACTTCTATCATGTCAGTATTATTTAGTCTAAATTTTCATGATTATGCTTATCTCAACCAAAAAAAAGGAATATCAATTCATGAAAAATAAAAAAATATTTGTAACAGGGGCAACAGGATTTATCGGCCAGAATTTGATTATTGAGCTTGCAAAAAATAACGATGTTTTTGCGTTGGTGCGGCACAAATCTATTAATAAGCTTGCGCATTTAAAAAATATTATTAAAGAAGTAATTATTGGAGATCTATTAGATGTTAATTCATACGCTGATAAGCTTAATGAAGTAGATTATGTTTTTCATTTAGCAGCACTCTATAAATTAGACGCACCAAAAGAAGCATTGTATAAGCATAATGTTATAGGAACCCAAAAACTTTTAGAGATTTGTATAAATAAAAAGATTGAAAAGATAGTTTATTTCAGCACTGCCTATGTTGCAGGCGCAAAGGACGTTGATTTGGCCACCGAACAAGATCCTTTGCCAGAGCGGTTTAAAAATTGGTATGAGTGGTCAAAAGCTGAAGGGGAAAAGATAGCGTTATATTTTTATAAGCAATATAGATTACCCTTGATTATCGTCAGACCAACAATTGTGTATGGACCTAATAATTTTTATGCGTTATATAAAGTTTTGTCACTAATCTCTGATAATAAGTTGTTTATTTATCCTGGAAGCGGAAAGAATAAAGCTCATTTAGTGCATGTTGAAGACGTAGTAAATGCTACTATTCATTTAGCAGATTTAGAAAACAGATATGGTGAAATTTATTATATTTGTGAAGATTACCCCCGTTCTTGTCGAGAGATAATTAAATTACTGTGTCGAGAATTGGGCAAGAAACCACCCCTAGTTGCAGTGCCCCGTTTCATAGTAAAGATGTTGAGTGAATCATTTGTCTGGAAGTTAATTTTCAAAGATTTTTCTAAAGAATTTTTAGATTATTTCTTTTATCACCAAACTTTTTCCAATAATAAGTTGAAAAATTCCGGGTATATATTTAGATATCCGGATCCATATGATGGACTGCGATCCTTCGTAATATGGTATCGTAGTCATAAGTAACTATTACATGAGGCTAAGAATTGTATACGTTTAATTTATATGCAATCCCTCCTTTTGTCGCGTCTTTCTCTCTTTTTTTAGTTAGCTGTTTTGTTTTTCTTAAAAATAAAAAATCAATTGTTAATGTAGCTTTTTCCATGCTTTTTCTTAGTGCTGCTATATGGGAATTCGGTTACTCCATGGTTTTTCTAAGTATTGATGAAAAAACAGCTATTTTTTGGACAAAAATTGTTTATATAGGAGTTCCTTTGCTTCCTACCACTTTTTATCATTTCGTAATAAGCTTTCTTAATATTAGAAAATATCGAAAGTTTGTTTATTTTTGTTACGCTTTAAGTATTATTTTTATAATCTTTGCATTAAAAACTAATTATTTTATTAACGGTCTTTACAAATATTATTGGGGTTATTACGCAAAGGCCGCTTTTTTACATACTCCCTTTCTATTACTATTTATGGGTTTTTGGTTATGGGATGTTGTCATAATTTTTAGAGAATATCAAAGGGCTAAGGAGGAAAGATTATTTTTAGAGATAAATCGATTAAAATATCTATTATTAGCTTTTGTCTTTGTAACTTTTGCCTCTCTCGATTATCTTCCGTGTTATGGTATTGCTTTCTACCCAATTGGTTTTATTTTTGTAATTATTCTAGTGACTGTTCTCACTTATGCTATTATTAGGCATCGACTTATGGATATTAATGTTGCTATAACGCGAACAGGTGTTTTTGTTTTAGTCTATACACTTATCCTAGGTTTGCCTTTTTTTGTAGCTGGTTGGTCTAGAAATTGGTTAATCGAGATTTCTGGTCCAAATTGGTGGATGTGGCCATTAGGCTTAATGGCTGCATTGGCCACACTTGGGCCGTTTATTTATATCTATGTTGAACGTAAGGCAGAAGAGGCCTTGTTAAGAGAGCAAATACGTTATCAGGAAACCTTAAAACAGGCTTCAGTTGGTATGACTCGTATAAGAGATTTACATCGCTTGTTAGATTTGATTGCGCATATCGTGACTAAAACCGTGCGGATTTCCTACGCGGCAATCTATCTGCAAGATTCTAACAATGATAAATATATTTTACAGGTTAGCCGGGATAAGGGAAGAATTTCACTGCCAGAGGTAAGTTCAAATAATGTTTTAATTAATAATATAAGAAAAAACCGTGAACCATTGGTTTTCGAAGAAATAAAACGCCAGATGGAGGATACCCACAGTCAAGAATTTATTCAGCTTGAAGAACAAATGCGCCTGCTTACGGCTTCGGTGATAATCCCAAGTTTCTTTGAAGACAAATTAATGGGTTTTATTGTTTTAGGGGATAAGGTTTCCGGGCAGATTTACACTGCCGAGGATTTAAATGTCTTCCAGATTCTCGCCAGTCAGGCAGCCATGGCTATTGAGAACGCCCAATTTTACGAAGAGACAAAACAGATGCAGGAGCAGGTCGGCCAGGCAGAAAAAATGGCTACTATCGGAACCATGGCAGACGGATTATCTCATCAGATCAATAACCGTTTTTATGCCTTGTCTTTAATTGCCGGAGATACGATCGATACAATCAAGCTTACCGATACCTCCAAGTGCACCCCGGAGATCAAGGAGATGATTGAAAGTATTAACCGCGCCCTGCAGAGGATCCAGTCAAACGTCATCCAGGGCGGGGAGGTAGTAAAGGGGATCTTAAAATATACGCGTAAGGGAGAGGAAAACCTGGAAGATATCACCTTGGATAGCGTCCTTGATCAGACTCTGGAGATGGTTCAGTATAAGGTTAGGCTTTCCGAGATCGACATTATCCGCAATTACCCTAAGGATAAGATTATGATCCGCGGTAATGCGGTGCAGCTACAGGAGGCTTTTTTTAATTTTATCGACAACGCCAATGACGCCATTACAGAGCGAAAAACCACATTGAAGGAAGAAGGGTATAGAGGCAAGGTTACCATTTCTGCCGTCCCCAGGGACGGGCATATCGAAATTATCGTTGAGGATAACGGTATCGGCGT
>JAQUMQ010000133.1 GCA_028718045.1 Actinomycetota bacterium | reverse complement strand
GGTCTTATCAATAAAGATTGCGGTTCGACTCATCCTGAATGCTTAATCCGGATGGTAAAGGAAAATAATGCAAAAATAGGTTTTTCCTACGATGGGGACGGAGACCGGGTTATCGGGTGTGACAGTAAAGGCAGAATAATTGACGGAGATGTTTTTATGGCATTTTGTGCCATTAATATGAAAAACAAAGGCATGTTAGAGAATAATTCTGTTGTCACGACAATCATGGCAAATTATGGTTTTGAAAAATTGATGATTGAGAGTGGGATCGAAGTTTACAAGACAAAAGTTGGCGATAGATATGTTTTTGAGAAAATGATTGAAACAAATAGCATACTTGGCGGGGAGCAATCGGGACATATAATATTCAGGAATTTCAGCAATATAGGCGACGGTCTTGTTTCGACACTTATATTTCTTGATTTTTTAAAGAAAAGCAATGTGACGATAGATGAGATTTATGACATCATCGAGCATTATCCGCAGGTTTTAAAAAATGTCAGAGTTAAAAATAAAACCGAGATAATGGAAAGCAGCACGTTGAAACAGAAAATCAATGAAGCCGAAAGTAAACTTTCAGGCAGTGGGAAAGTTATTGTACGGCCATCAGGAACGGAATCTGTTGTAAGAGTAATGGTCGAAGCCAGGACAATCGAACTTGCATGTGAGATACAGGAAGATATATGCGATTTTATAAGGAAGTTTGCATAATTATTTTATAAGAATTTTAATAATTTTTAAATCAATAAAAATTATATTAAAAGTCGATTCTTAAAGGTTATCAAAATAATTTCGATAATCTTTATGGGCAGAATTCTACATATTTCCGTGCATGGGCACGCGCTGAAAATAAAAAGATTCATTACTTTCATGAATTATCGATATGTACGATGCGTTATTCAATCAGTGTATAGACAATAAAGGATATATTTATGATCAAATTATATAAATTTTTAAAGCAATATGTTTTTCATATAGTCATAGTTGTTTTGCTTGTATTTTTACAGGTAATTTTAAACCTGTATTTACCGACTTTGATGTCGGATATCGTTGATAAAGGAATAGTTAACCAAGATATAGGTTATATTTATAAAGTCGGAGGAATTATGCTGCTTGTAACCGCAGGCGGAGTTATAGCTGCAGTAATAGCGACTTTTTTATCGTCAAAATCTGCGGTGGGATTGGGCAAAATACTGCGTGATAAAATTTTTACCAAGGTCGAAGGTTTTTCGTTGCGTGAGTTTGACAAGATGGGCACCGCGACACTTATCACAAGGACTACGAATGATGTGACTCAGATACAGCAGGTAACGGTAATGCTTTTAAGCATTATGATTTTTGCTCCCTTGACATGCATCGGCGGCATTGTTATGGCTATCAATGAAGACAAGACTTTATCGTTGATTCTTGTGGTCGTACTGCCGATAATTACAGGGATAATTGCCTTATTGTTGTCAAAAGGCTTGCCTCTGTTTAAGTCGATGCAGATAAAACTTGATAAATTGAATCTGATTTTACGTGAGAATCTTACTGGCATAAGGGTAATACGTGCTTTTAACCGCATTGACAAAGAAAAGGGTAGGTTTGACGATGCAAGTTCGGATCTTATGAATGTTACTATCAGAGTCAATAAATTAATGGCCGTAATGATGCCGACAATGATGTTTATCATGAACATAACTTCGGTTGCGATCATATGGTTTGGCGGTATTCAAATAGATAATGGAAAAATGCAGGTAGGATCGCTTATGGCATTTATCCAATACGCTATGCAAATTTTATTTTCGTTGATGATGCTCACATTGTTATTTATATTTATTCCGCGAGCTCAGGCTTCCGCAACCAGAATAAATGAAGTTCTTGATATGGAGATCGAAATCGTCGATCCGGTAAAAGCAATTACGGCTGATAATAAAAAAGGCTATGTTGAATTTAAAAATGTTTATTTTAATTATAATGGTTCGGAACAACCGGCACTCAGTGATATCAACTTCAAAGCGAATCCGGGCGAAATAACTGCCATCATAGGCGGGACAGGTTCAGGAAAATCCACTCTGGCTAATCTCATACCACGATTTTATGATGTTGAGAGCGGAAGTGTTTTGGTAGACGGAGTAGATGTACGGGAGATGAAGCAGGAGGATCTAAGAGCAAAAATAGGCTTGGTTCCGCAAAAAATCATTCTTTTTTCCGGCACAATCGAAGAAAATATAAAGTATGGAAAGGAAGATGCCGTTTTTGATGAAATCAAACACGCAGCTGATGTGGCACAAGCAACAGATTTCATATCTGAAATGGAAAATGGATTCGATCACTATATCGCAGGAGGCGGTACAAATATATCGGGAGGTCAAAAGCAGCGTATTTCAATTGCGCGAGCTCTGGTAAGAAAACCCGAGATATATATTTTCGACGATAGTTTTTCTGCTCTTGATTTTAAGACAGATGCAAAGTTACGTGCGTCTTTAAAGTCGGAGATCAGCAATTCCACCGTATTTATCATAACCCAAAGAGTTGCCACGATAATGAATGCCGACAGGATAATAGTTTTGGATGAGGGAAGAATAATGGGAATTGGCAAGCATAAGGAATTGATGGAAACATGCAAAGTGTATCGTGAAATTGTAGCCTCACAACTTTCAGAGGAGGAGCTGGTATGAGCCAAGAATACAAGGACAACAAGAAATCCGAAAAGAAAAGCCATCTTGCAAGAGCTGGAGGGCATAGTGGCGGTCCTGCGGGATTTATAGGAAGACCGGTTGATAAGGCAAAGGATTTTAAAGGAACATTTTTAAGGCTTTGTGGTTATTTGAAACCTCAAAAATTAAAACTGACGATGGTTTTTTTGTTTGCGATTCTAAGCACGGTTTTTAGTATTGTAGGTCCCAAAATTATGGGCAATGCCACAACCAAAATATTTGAAGGGATAATGAGCAAAAAAACCCTTGCCGATTTGTTGGTTCAGCAGGATAAACTGGCCAAGTTAGCAGCAGATCCTGCGACAGCTACTCAGAAAGTTGTCGATAGCTTGGCTCAAGTTAAAGCGGGAATTGCAAAAATCATGGACTTAAATGGCGGTAAGATAGATTTCCAGTATATCGGGCACATAATTCTTATTCTTATAAGCCTTTATTTGATAAGCTCATTATTTAATTATGTGCAACAGTACATTATGGCTGGAGTTGCACAAAAGGTTGTTTATAAAATACGTTTGGAAGTCGATGAAAAAATTTCGCGTCTCCCGCTTAGATTTTTCGATTCAAAAACTACCGGCGAAATCTTAAGCCGTGTTACCAACGATATCGACAATATCGCAAACACTCTTCAGCAAAGCATTACTCAATTTATAACATCGATTGTGACGATTGTGGGTGTCATTGTTATGATGTTAACCATAAGTCCGCTGCTTACGCTTGTGGTTATATTAACCTTGCCTCTTTATATTGTGGCAACGACCCTTATAGCAAAACGTTCCCAGAAGTACTTTGCAGCCCAACAAAAACATCTTGGTGAGCTTAACGGTCATGTTGAAGAAATGTATGGCGGCCATAAAATAGTCAAATCTTTCGGGCATGAAGACAAATCGGTAAAAACATTTGAATTGATAAACACGAAACTTTATAATGCAGGTTGGAAAGCGCAATTCATATCAGGGATAATAATGCCGCTTATGAGATTTATCAGTAATCTGGGGTATGTGATTGTATGTGTCGTCGGTGGAATTTTTGTAACAAGAGGTATCATTACCATTGGCAATGTCCAGGCGTTTATCCAGTATGCAACTCAATTTTCCATGCCGATAATCCAAACAGCCAATATAGCAAACATTGTCCAATCGACTGTCGCATCGGCGGAACGTGTATTCGAACTTCTTGATGAAATGGAAGAAATTCCCGATGGTAAAGATGCCATGATTATCGAGTTTCCAAAGGGAGATGTGGAATTTGCTGATGTAGATTTCAGTTATAAAGCGGAAGAGCCTCTTATAAAAAATATGAATATCAAGGTAAAACAAGGCCGCACCATTGCTATTGTAGGACCGACAGGTGCAGGCAAGACTACACTCGTTAACTTGCTTATGCGTTTTTATGAAATTGACAGCGGTAAAATCACCGTGGATGGGATTGATATAAGAGATATAAAGCGCGGCAGTTTGAGAGATATGTTCGGAATGGTTCTTCAGGATACATGGTTATTCAATGGCACAATAATGGAAAACATTGCTTACGGACGCGAAAATGCAACCAATGAAGAAGTCATTGATGCCGCAGTAGCTGCTCATGCCGATCATTTCATAAAAACACTTCCTGATGGATACGATACGATATTAAATGAGGAAGTATCCAATATATCTCAGGGACAAAAACAGCTTCTTACCATTGCCCGTGCATTTCTTGCCGATCCTGCCATACTTATTCTCGACGAAGCTACCAGTAGCGTTGACACAAGAACAGAAATTCTGATTCAAAAGGCAATGTCTACTTTAATGAATGGCAGAACGAATTTTGTGATTGCACATAGACTGTCTACGATCAGGGATGCGGAAATGATACTGGTCATGGATAAGGGCAGCATTATCGAAATGGGCAATCACCGGGAACTTTTAATCAAAAAAGGATTTTATGCGGATCTTTACAACAGTCAGTTTACGGGCACTGATTTGGATAAGGAAACGGTTTGATCCAGACAAGCATAAAAAAATTTGCTATCATATCAATGATTATTTTTAGAAAAGTTTTTAAATTATTTTTTTGCTTATTTCCGGAAATTTTGGTTTAAAGGAGTGCAAGTGTGCGGGATTATTGCATACATAGGGACTAAACATTGTAAAAGCATTATAATCAACGGTCTTAAAAGGCTCGAATACAGAGGGTATGATTCTGCAGGAATGGCAATGTTGATTTCTGATGATGGATCAAATAAGAACGATGCTCTCGACAAAGTTCTGGTCTTAAAGCAAGCAGGCAAAATAAAAGATCTCGAAGATTCCATGAAAGCGATCGGTTTTGACAGCCATATAGG
>JAQUMQ010000132.1 GCA_028718045.1 Actinomycetota bacterium | reverse complement strand
TTTTTTAAATTCAAATCTTCACCGTTTATCGACACAGATCCATTTGATGTAATGGATGTCAAATCCCTAACAACAAGATAAAATTTTATATCTTTTGTAGGAATGATATTTAAATTATTTTTGAATCCGATCTTTAAAGTGTCACTTTTGGTTTCTGCATATATTTTATTTATTATATTGTCTTCTCCTTCAAGCTCTAACGATTCCTCATCCGACTGTTTTATAATAAGCTTGCCCATACCGGTAATTTCGATTTTACTAAAATCCCTGACATTGCGAGTCTCGCTTACAATACTGCCCGAACCTGTTAAGCTGTCAAATGAAATCCTCCACATGCATGATGTAAACAATAAACAAAAAAATACGATAACGGTTAAAAATATAATCGGAAATTTATTATTTTTTAAGCAGCCGGTAATATTCAATTTCATAATATTTTCTCCTCGTAAAATAAAAAAATGATTTATTTTATTTTTTAATATATTAAAATCAAATCATATATTTAAACATTGCGCGATATAACATAAAAAATGATTCATTTTATATATAAAAATATTTTCATACTTAACATTATCACAAAATTGTTATTTAAAAGTCAAAAAATTAATAAAGGGCATATATGATATTATTTTCCTCGGCAATTATATCTCTTATTTTAGTATTATATGCAGGCATTTTTAGTTTTGAAGATATTTCAAAAACAAGCTGCCTTTTTTCAAGAATTCTTTTTTTTGTTT
This sequence comes from Actinomycetota bacterium, assembly GCA_028718045.1. GTDB lineage: Bacteria > Actinomycetota > Humimicrobiia > Humimicrobiales > Humimicrobiaceae > JAMDDL01. The sequence goes on along the minus strand of JAQUMQ010000132.1, from coordinate 4,291 downwards.
TGATTTTAAGTTTTTTGGTAAACATTGTATTATTTATATTAAATTTATATTTTAAATTTACTTAATACTTTCAAATGAATCCCGATATAAGGCTAAATAAGGTTGGGAAAAACAATAAGATTGATTTTAATTAAATAATTTTTAGAGATTATTTAATTAAAGATAAAATAGTTTATTTTAAGAATTTTTTTTAAAAGGTGCGCAATGAAAGAATATGATAAATTCAATATTTTAAGAGAAGGTATGGTTAAGTCGCAAATACTTGCCAGAAATATAACCGATGATAATGTCTTAAATGCAATGAAAAAAGTTCCAAGGCATTTGTTTGTGAATGAAAACTATTATAATGATGCTTATTCGGATCATCCGTTACCCATAGGTTCCGGCCAAACTATATCACAGCCATATATCGTTGCTTTGATGACACAAGAACTTGAGTTAAAAAAAGAAGATATAGTTCTGGAAATAGGTACGGGATCAGGATACCAGACAGCTATTTTGGCCGAGATAGCAAAAGAAGTCTTTACCGTAGAAAAAATATATGACTTATCAAAAAACGCTGAGAAGATACTGGGCAAACTTAATTATAAAAATATTCATTTTAAAAATTCCGACGGCTATAAGGGTTGGGTTGATAAATCTCCCTTTGATAAAATCATCGTAACCGCGGCACCTAAATATATACCCAAACCTTTGATTGAGCAATTGAAAGATAACGGATTAATGATGATTCCGCTTGGTGATTGCGGATTATCCCAATCTTTGTTTAAAGTAAAAAAAATGGGCGAAAAAATTATTAAAAAAGAAATCTGCGGTGTATCATTTGTTCCTTTAGTTAAAGATTATACCTAATTTTAACCATGATTATTAAATGTGCTTTATGCCAGTTATCGGTTTCATCCAATAAAAGAAAAAATCTTAAAAAAGCAGAGAAAATGATCAGGGAATCGGCAGCAAATAACGCAGATATAATCATACTGCCTGAAATTTTTAATGCTCCTTATGACATTAAATTGTTTTCGAAATATGCCGAAAAATATCCGGGAATATCATCCGATATGCTGTCCTGTCTTTCAAGAGAACTTCACACATATATAATTGGCGGATCGATTTGCGAAAAAGACGAAAACAATCTTTTTAATACATCCTATTCATTTGACAGAAACGGTAATCTTATTGGGAAACATAGGAAGCTGCATTTATTTGACGTTAACATCAAAGATAAATTAATTTTTAAAGAATCATCTGTAATTTCACCAGGTACTACCGTTACTGTTTTTGATACCGAGTATTGCAGGATCGGATTGGCAATTTGTTACGACATAAGATTTCCTGAACTCATCAGAAAAATGTCACTGAAAAATGCAAAAATCATAATCGCTCCGGCTGCATTCAATATGATTACCGGACCCGCACATTGGGAAATTACTGCAAGAGCTCGTGCCATCGATAACCAGATTTTTTTTATTGCAGCATCTTCTGCTCGCAACACAAAATCAAGCTATGTTTCATACGGGCATTCTATTATTATAGATCCCTGGGGCAATATAATTGCAAAAGCTGACGAAAAAGAGCGTATTTTGTATGGAAGCATCGATTTAAATCTTATTGATGAGGTAAGACAAAGTCTTCCGCTTATAAAACATCTGAAACCGGACTTATACCGATAAAATATTTACTTTTAACAGGCAAATTGCAATCAATAGCTTGGCTATTTTAATAAAATCATATCGATGCAATCCCCTTGCCGGTAAAAGTTTTAAGGCTCAATCATTTCACTGTCTTAGTTTTGCGCCTAATTTTTTATCCAGATTTTCTATTATCCTTTTGGATATTATTTCGACTTCAACATCTTTTAATGTTCTGTCGTCAGCTCTGAATTCAAGAGAATACGCAAGGCTTTTCTTGCCATCTTCGACTTGCTTCCCTTTATAAAAATCAAACAGCCTTAAATTTCTTAAAAATTTTCCGCCATTTTTATAAATTTCTTTTTCAACTTCCAAACTTGCTATATTTTCATCAATAACTACGGCTAAGTCTATGCTGATCGAAGGAAACTGCGGAATGGGATTAAATTTCTTTTCCTTTCTGGACTTTTTGATGAACTTATCGAGATCAAGTTCAAAATAAAAAACATCTTGTTTTATGTCCATTGCATTTATAAGCTGCGGATGTATTTTTCCTATTGCGCCGATTGATTCGTCATCAAAATTAATATTTCCGCTAATTACCGGGTGAAAAAATTTATATTCATTATTTGAAACAAACAATCTGTCTTTGCATTTGAATTTTTCAAATAAACATTCAAGAATGCCTTTTAAATCATAAAAATCAAAAAATCTTTCACCGCTATTCCAGTTTTTAATATTTGCTTTGCCGGAAACCAGAACAGCAAGCTTTGTTGCCTCCTCTGGGAGATTGGTTTCCTTTAAATTATTTTTTAAGAATATTTTCGATATTTCAAAAATTCTTATATCATTTGTTTTTTTTGCAACATTGTTTTTAACATTTGCCATCAAGGATTGTAAAAGTGATGTCCTTAATATTTCAAAATCCTCATTTAAAGGATTGAAAATCCTGACATATTTTTTGAATTCCTTCTCTTTGTCCAAACCAAAGAAAATTAATTCTTTAAGACCTATAAAAGAATAATTTATCACTTCACTAAAGCCGCGATTAACAAGTGCGGTTTTTATATCTTGTAATGTTTTCTGTTTATATGTATATTTACCTTGCCTGAATTTTGATTCAAGCTCACGAGTAGTAATATTTTCGAAACCATAAATCCGCGCAACTTCTTCCACTAAATCTATTTCTCTTTCTATATCTTCAAACCTAAATGAAGGTACCGATACACGAATATAATCATCTTTAATGTCATTTTTTATGCCGAGTTTTTCAAGTATTTTCGAAACCACGCTATCTTTTATATTCATACCAAGAACCTGTTTTATCTTTTTGCTCCTCAGATTGATTATTCTATGTCTGTCTATCTCGTTATGTTCGTCATAAATACAACCGACATATTTTTGACCAGTAATACTTTCCAAAAGATTTCCGAACCTTTTTATGGCATGTACCGTAAGATCGGGGTCAATTTTTTTCTCAAACCTATTCGAAGCTTCGCTTCTTAAACCTATTTTTTTTGAAGTTTTCATTATTGATGGACCATAAAAATTAGCTGATTCGAGAAAAACATTTTTTGTGTTGTCATTTATTTCGGTATTTTTCCCTCCCATTATTCCCGCTATTGCCACGGGATATTTTTCATCAGCTATTATAATCATGTTTTCATCCAAATTTTTTATCGACCCATCAATTAGGATTATTGATTCTCCTTGGACAGCCGGCCTTATTATTATTTTGTTTGATGATAAAAGATCTGCGTCAAAAGCATGCAAGGGTTGGCCAGTTTCAAGCATAACATAATTTGTTAAGTCAACCACCGGATCCACAGACCTGATATCGCAAATAGCGAGCCTGTTCCTCATCCAGAAAGGTGTTTTGTTTTTAATAACATTGTTGAATATTTTTGCGGAATATCTTGGACAAAGCTTATAGTCTTTTATCCTTATTTTAAATTTATCATCATCAAAAGGATCGGCATAATTTTCATATTCCGGCAACTTCAAATTTAATTCCATACAAGCACTTATCTCTCTTGCTATTCCAACAACACTAAGACAGTCCGGCCTGTTAGGTGTAACTTCTATTTCAAAAACCCAATCGTCAAGACCAGTCTGTTTGGCAAAACTTTCTCCGATGATATAGTTGCCTTCCAAAATCAGAATTCCATCAGATTCCTGCGAAAGCCCCAATTCTTTTTCGGAACACATCATGCCTTCCGAATACTCACCTCTGATTTTACTTTTTTTAATGGTAAAATCACCGACTTTTGCTCCTTCGAGAGCAAGAACAACTGTATCATTTACCTTGAAATTCTTGGCTCCGCATACAATATTTAAAATATCTTTACCGGTATTTACCTTACATATAGATAACTTATCTGCATCGGGATGTTTCATAAAACTTACGATCTGAGCAATAACCATATCTTTATATTTTTCTCCTATATATTCCAGCTTTTTTACTTCGGTTCCGCTCATTGTAAGCTTATATGCAATGTCGCTTGGAGAATAATTCTCCAGACCTTCAAGAAATTCTTTCAACCAGTTATAAGTAATTTTCACGAGTTAAGTACCCCTCATAAGTTGCTTTTATTTAAAATTGTTTTAAGAACCTGATGTCGTTTTCAAAAAATATTCTCAAATCATCTATGCCATATTTAAGC
>JAQUMQ010000131.1 GCA_028718045.1 Actinomycetota bacterium | reverse complement strand
TGATTTCCTTTCCTTCAAGAAAGTATTTTATGCTTACGTCGATAGGCAATGCTTTTTTTGTCGTACCTTCATAAAACAAGCTTCCTGATTTAAAAGCATTATAAGGCCAGATTACTTTACTGCCATCAACTTTGGGCTTTTCACCGTTATTCATATTCTTGATTTCCGAGTACTTTCCATAATCGATAAATTCGCTATCGTTTTCGGATGAAGCCGTTATATAAAGCCAATTCACCGTTTTTTCTTCCTTTACGCTTCCGTCGTAATTTAAGTTTACATATACAGTTTCGTTTTTAGCTTCCGGCATTTTGGTAAAGGCATTTATGCTGATAAAAACAAGTATGAATGATATTACCGATATTATTTTTATAATATTATGTTTTATATTTTTGATTTTTTTCATTGCTGCTCCTAAAAGATAAATTTATGAGAATTATTTAAATATCTGATTTTGCTGATTTTAATAAGATAAAATCATAGTTTCAGTTTTTTATTATTTTTGAATTGACTTTGTTCGGGTTGTATTTGTTTTGGCCGAGACTGTTCTTTTTGCGGTATCTGCTGAACCTGTGGCTCGGTATTTTGAAGCAGGTTTTGTTTTCTTTTCCAGCCAAGTGTCGTCCAGCCAATGAATCTGTCAAATATAAGAAACATTACAGGAAGCCCGATAAGGCTTATGACCATGCTTATTATTGCTCCGCGTCCTATAAGCATGGTAAATTCCTTGGTTGTTTTAATACTTGAAAAAAGAGCTATTACAAATGTTGCGGCAAATAGGATCACCGCGCTTGTAAATATTGACTTGCCTGTATCTTTTATGGTTTGCTGTATTGCCTCGACATTTTTTGAAAACGTCTGCCGGTTTTCTTTATATCTTGACGTGAACAAAATCGCATAATCGATTGTTGCACCCAACTGAATCGATCCCACAAACATGGGTGTCAAGAAGGAAACAGAAGTCCCAGAAAAATACGGAATAGCCATATTGAACCAGATACCGGATTGAATAATCAGGATCAATATTGCCGGAAGTGAAAATGATCTGAAACTTGCTGCAATTATCAGAGCCACCAATCCTATGGACAAAAGGGAAACATTACGGAAATCTTTGGCGGATATGCTTTTTACGTCGTTATTGAGAACTGTCTCGCCTGTTAAATAAAACTCTTTATAATATTTTGCGGAGGTTTCTTTTATTTTGGCGATCAAATCCATTGTCTTTGGATCGTCTATTTCTGTTCCAAGCTGAATCATTACGTTTGAATAGCCGTTGCTTTGAAACTTGCTTTTTATTTCCTCTGGAATGAAAGAATCCGGAATAGAGTCATCTACCGATTCGGATAAACCGGAAACTTTTTTTATGTTTTCTATGCTTTTGATTTCTTTTATTAAAGCGCTTTCCTTTGTTCTGTTATTGTCGGATAAAATCAGATAAGCAATATTTCCCGTATTAAATTCTTCCTTGATTTTGTTGTTGTCGATTATGGATTTAGCGCTTTCGGGAAGCTGTTTTTCATTCGAATAATAATAAGTAAGATTTTTTTGGGCAAAATATGATGGCAGTGCAATAATTATAATCAAAATTAAAAAAACCCATTTGAACTTAAGAATCCATCTGGAAATAAGATTGAACCTGGGCAGGAATGTCCTATGTTTTGTTTTTTCGATGACTTTATCAAACAAAACCACAAGGGAAGGCAGTAAAGTCAGCGAAGTTATCAAACTTAATACTACTCCTTTTGCTAAAATAAAACCTAAATCTTTTCCGATTCCCATTTTCATAATCATGAGAGCGGCAAAGCCGGCAATAGTGGTAAGCGCACTTCCGCTAACTGCCGATGCGGCTTTTTTCACGGATTCGACCATGGCGATTTCTTTTGTGGGTTGGAGCTGTTTTTCTTCATGATACCTGTGAATCAAAAAAATCGAATAATCCATCGATACCGCAAGCTGCATTATTGCCACAACCGATCCTGTTATATATGATATCTCACCTAAAAAATAGTTGGTGCCCATATTAAGCATTATGGCAGTACCTATGGAAAGCAACATAAGAAATGGCTCGATGATGGAAGTGGTGGCAAGAGAAAGAATAAGCAATATTACCGCAAGCGCAATACCCATATAAATTTTTATTTCCTTATCTATTATGGTTTGAAATTCATGCAGCATAGCAGGCTGGCCGCCGATATAAGAATCGCTGTTTGCAAGTTTTTTGATCTCGTTTATGGTCGGCACATCGGAACCGTTGTTTGCGTTTTTATTAAGATGTACTTGAAGTATGGTAGAGTTGCCTGCAACGAAATTTTCCTTGATGTCTTTGGATATAAACGAAGAAGGCACCATAAGGTCCGAATAGTCATCTAACCAGTCTATGGATTTTACCCCTTTTATTTTTAAAATATTTTCTTTTAAATTCTTTACTTCCCAATTTTCCTTATTATGCACAACCAAATATATGGTATCCGACATGCCAAAGTTTTCGTTTAAGATAACTTGTCCTTTTTTTGAATTCAGATTATCCGGAACGTATTTCAGCAAGTCGTAATTGGTTTTAGTGCCAAGCATTCCTATAATCGAAGGAATCAAAAGCAAGAGATAGATTACCAATATCAGTATTTTTCGTCTTACGATAAATTTTCCCAGTTTTTCCATTTGCTTAAAATTTCAATTGATAAATAACATACACTTGTATTAATCGCTTATTTAATACACCAGTTTAAAACATATGTAAGATATCAAAAGTGAAATTTAATGTCAAGATATTTTATTTTAATTTTATTTTAATTTTTTATGTGGCTGGAAATGTGGATAAAAATAAGTATTTTTATGCCGAAGTATTTTATTGCAGAAAGCAATATGAAAAATTAAGAATAAGAACTTCAAAAAAAGATGTTAAGATATCAAGATAAAATGCTATCTATAATGAGATTTGAATATTTTTCGATAACCGAAGGATCATTGAAGTTTTGTCCGAGATTTTTGCCCAACCCATTGCACATTATGATAGGGAAGCTTATGCCGGACATTAATTGAATAATCTTTAAAGACAGATATTGTTCGTTATTGTTGCCGGTCAAAACGGATATTATTTTTTTTAAATTTTGGTTGCTTTCTTCTATTAGTTTATCTATAAAAATACCGGGATTTCCCTTTTGTATTATCTTGTTTGCGATTATCCATAGTATGCCTGTATTCTTTGCAAGCAGTTCCATCAAAGCTTTGGTCCAATTGATTAAATCAGTTTTGGGATTTGGATTTTCATTTGTCAGAATTTTACTTGTCTCATGAACTTTTTCCGCAAAATATATTTCGACTTCGTTTAGCAAATTTTTTGTCGATCTGAAATAATAATTGACAGCGGATAAATTTACGTCAGCAACTTTTGCTATTTCCCTTACCGTAAATTTGACGTTGCCTTTTTGCCCTATAATTTTAAGAACAGCTTCAATAATTCTTTCTCTGGCTTCGGGTTTATCTTTTTGTGTCATTGTCTTGTGTCGAAAAATTAATATTCAGAGACATTATATTTGTAAAAATAAAAATAATCATCAAAAATTAAGATAAAATTTTAATAATTGAATGTAAAGTATCATATCAAAGATAAATTTTAATTTAAACACAACTGTAGGAAAGTATCGTCTTTGTTTTTATTTACGTTTTTTTATCTATGGCTCTTGTGCCAATTTGAAAATGATTTTTAATTACCCGACAGTCTTTGTATAAGCAGCAAAAATAAATTTATTCTTAAGTTTCTTAAATCATTACGCTTCTTTCCAAATATTTTTATCATATTTTTGTTTCGAAATTATCTCTTTTTGGCTTTAAAATTTGATATAATGTTTTAGTTTGAGTTCCAATGACGGTATCGGATATCGAAAAATATATTGAAATTATATTGTTTAAAATTAAAAAATTTTGACGGTATCTGATTTTACGGCAAGCAATTTGCGGTATGTAATTTTATGTTTTATGATAACTAAGCATATAATTAGCTTATTTTATAAATATTATGAAAAGAACTCTCGGGCTTTTTTATTTTATAACCATACTTTACGGAGTCGCGGCTATCTCGATAGATCCGCTGATTCCTATAATTTCCAGAGAATTAAATGTAGGTTATGATAAAATAGGTCTGATGCTGCTTGTAGGATATTTTTTTTCATTGATCTCCTCTCTTGTTACCGGAACTTTATGCGATAAGGCAAATATCAAAAAAGTTATATTGGCCGGTCTTGCCATTCTTTTTTTTGGCTTTCTTTTTTTTGGTTTTAAAATTTCGATAATCATATTTATTATTTCCATTATTTTGCAAAAGGGTGGCTATAGTTCGATAGACTCCTCGATGCATTCGTTTATTGCCAAGGTTTATCATAATATGCATGCACCTATTTTTATAAAAATCGATATAATGTTTTATTTAGGCTCCATAATCAGCCCTTTTCTTATAAGTATTCTTCTGTTTTTTAAAATACCGTACAGATATGCGTTCCTTTTATTTGCGGTCATAATCCTAATCCTTGCTTTTCTTTTGTTTTTAAACCTGAGAAAACTGGATGTAAAAAAGATGATTATAGAAAATCAAAATGTATCGGGATCTGAAGAAAAATGCGGCATAGCCGAAAAAAAGGAAAAGTTAAACATTATTATAATTCTTTGCTGTCTTGTCATGTTTTTTTCCATGGCGTCCTTGTCGGGGACATCGTCATGGTTTACAACATATCTTTCCGCTTTCAATATAAGTGTCGAATATGGCGCGATAGCGCTTTCCGCGATGTGGGCAATTTCAGTTTTAGGCTTGATTGTCGTTTTTAAGATATTTAAAAAAACAAACGAAATAACCATTCTTCTTTCCGGAGGAGTGCTTGGAATAATTTTTTTGTCTATAGCAGCTTTAAGCACCAATATTATTGTGAAGTTTGTCTTTCTTTTTCTTCATGCAGGTTGCTACTCATGTTTTTTTTCCATGCTAAATTCGATTGCGGTTTATGAAGTGCGTAAATCGAGGGGGACTATTCTGGGTCTTATAATTACCTGTGCTTTTTCCGGCTCAATCATTTTTCAGCCGGTAC
>JAQUMQ010000130.1 GCA_028718045.1 Actinomycetota bacterium | reverse complement strand
GAATGCCTGAAAACATAAACATTGCCATATTTGATTAATCCAGTGACCAATGAAACGAACAATATCAAAAACATCAGGATGTGCTCGAATTTTAATTTATAACCGGTAATGATTTTTTTATCTTTGTTGATAAAACAATTAAACACCATCAGCATGCTTATGATTAATATGGCAATTTCGGTAACGTACATGGGAAAACCCAATACTTTTATATTTAAGTGAGCAAATTCTCTGCTAAAAAGTATCGTCGAGGAAGTCAAAAAAAGAAAAATAAAGTAAATAATATAATTTAATAAATTTTTCCTTTTATCGAAAACCATAAACTTATTATACCGTATTGTCTTGCGTTATTATTAACAAAATACTATTTAGTCAAAATTACTATCGCTATTTTAATAAAACGGATAAAGTTTCTTTTATGCAATTCTCCCATGAAAATATTTTTATCTTATCTTTCGCTTTGCTGACCAGATTATTTCTTAGATTTGAATCAAAGATAACTTCTTTCAATGATTTATAAATATTTTCGCAATCGGATGCATCCATCAATATTCCGGCATCGCCGACTATTTCTTTTAAAGCAAACGCATTAGAACTTATGACCGGAATACCCGAAGCCATAGCTTCAATTACGGGGAAGCCGAAACTTTCACACATTGAAGGCATTATAAAAACCAGTGCATTCTTATAAATATATTTTAAACATTCCTTGCTTACATCTCCGGTAAAAATAATATTGTTTGCGATGTTTAGTTTTTTAGGCAATTCGTACAAATACTTTATATAATCGTCATCGGTAATCAAACCTTTACCAGCTAGTACCAAATTCAAATCCAATCCGTCTTCCTTGATTAATTTCCCAAAAGCTTTTATAAGATTCGTATGATTTTTATATTCCCATAAAGCAGAAACGTACAATATATATTTTTTATTCAAATTGAACTTGTCAATTATCTTTTTTTCATAATCTTTATCAAAATTATTTGAAAAAAATTCCTCATCTACGCCATGATAAATCACACTTATTTTTTCAGGAATAATTTTGAATTTTTGAACTAACAATTCTTTTGCGGTAAAGGAGGGAACAATAATATTTTTGGCTTTTTTCACAGATAGTTTCATAAGAAAAGTACGATAAAATTTCTTTAAGCCTCTTACCTCTCTTGTCTTATAAAAAATGATCAGATTCTGAATAAGCAAAAGGTAATCTATTTTGCAAAAAATACATCCCGAACTATCAGGAAAATACATTTTGTCCAATTTGAATTTTATAATCAATTTCGGAATCATAAACTGTTTAATCAGAATTTTTTTAAAAAAATTCAGCTTTTTGTTTGAAAGAAGTATTAAATTAAAATTATCGTTGTGAATTTTAAACAAATCTGAATCTGGCTTATTTATAAAAATAAAATAAGAATTATCTTTATCGATATTTTGCAAGTTTTTAATTAAATGCGTAAGATAATTTTTCCCGCCGGTATCTTCGCTTAAATTTCCAACAGCATCTATGCCAATATTCATATCAGTTGCCCTTTGTCAATTTTCTTTAAACCGTTTATTTCCCATAATCTCTCATAACAAGATTAGAAATTTAAAAACTTTTTTATGATAAAACATGAAGCTTCCCTATAGCCTTTTAATCTTATCTTAAAGAAAGATAACAGTAATATAAATTTTAAATAACATTTTTTATATTTCTTTTTATAATCGGTAACCAAAAATTCAACGGAATTCTTATAATAATCGGTAGTTTCCTTGATTTTAATTTCACTTAACTTATTCGAATCCTGCTCTGCATGAACTCTTGATTTTACCAATACTTGTGGTATGTGTTTAAATTCATATTTTTTTGCAAACCTAAACCATAGATCATAATCCTGGGTTGTTTTTAATTTTTCATTAAAATCGCCTAAGTCCTCAAAACATATCTTAGGGATCAGAAGCGTGCATCCATGTATGCTGTGGGAATTAATCAAGGAAATCAAAAATTTATCTTTTGAAAAACTTTTAACATGCTTTGATCTTAAAACTATGGAATTCGAATCGATAAAATCAAAATCGCTGTATAAAATCACCGGATTTATTGAAGCAATCATTAAATTCATTTGAACAGAAATTTTTTCCTTATAATAAACATCATCATGACTCAACCATGAAAAATACTCTCCATTCATAACTTTTATTCCAAAATTTAAGGCGCTTGCAACTCCCCCATTTGCTTTATGAAAATATCTTATTTTGTCTTTGTAAGATTTGGCTATCTTTTCAGTTCTGCCATCGTCATTTGAGCCATCATCTACAACAATTACCTCGATATTTTCATAAGTTTGGGAAATGGCACTATCTATTGCTTCTTTTAAATAATTGGACCCATTATATACCGGTATTATTATTGAAACTAAAGGATTTAAAGTCATTACTTGTAAAAACCACTGATTATTTTTAATACCTTCATGCTTACATTATCTTCCAAATATTCTACGGGGGGTTGCCAGTCGTATTTATTTTCGATTGCTACCGAAACTGCGTTTAAAACATCATCGGGATTATTGCCGCTTATAATATTACTCCCTGACTCCAAGGTTTCAGGTCTTTCGGTAACATCCCTTATGGTAACATTTGGAATTTTGAATATACAGCATTCTTCTTGCACCGTTCCCGAATCAGTCAAAACACATGCTGCATTTTGTTCCAATTTAATAAAATCAAACAAACCCGGAGGAGTTATCGCTTTTACGTTTGATTTTTCATTAAAATATCTACCAGAATCAAGCTTTGATCTTGTTCTCGGGTGCAGGCTTAAAATAACAGGTAAATCATATTTTTTTGAAATATTTTCAAAAGATAATATGAAATTAATTAACCTTTCTTTCATATCAACATTTTCAGACCTGTGAAGGGTAACCAAAAAATATAAATTTCTTTTTAGCTTTAATTTTTTTAACATATCCGAATTATCAATTTTATCATTATAAAAATCCAAAACTTCTTTAATCGGATTACCTATTACAAATATTTTTTCGCCCGATATTCCTTCTTTTAATAAATTTTGCCTGCTTCTTTCCGTGTAAGGCATTAAAATATCACTGCAATGATCTATTATGCGTCTGTTTATTTCTTCCGGGACTCTATCGTCATAGCACCTGTTTCCTGCTTCCATATGAAATATCTTCAAGAAATACCTTTTGGCTATCATGGCTGTCAAAGCACTGTTTGTATCTCCAAGTAATAAAATCCTATCAGGTTTTTCCTTTAAAATTATCTTTTCGCATTCATATAGTATTTTGCTAATCTGCTCAAAAGTATTCTCGGATCTGGTATCAAGCAAATAATCAGGCTTTCTTAAATTCAGTTCATCGAAGAATATATCGTTTAATTCCTTTGTATAATTTTGCCCGGTATTTACAAGTACATGCTTTGAAAATTTATCCAACAAGGGTATGGTTCTGCTAAGTCTTATTATTTCAGGTCTTGTTCCCAAAATCGTCATTATCTTCATTTTAAAAACTCTCCGTCTTCAATAAAGTTTTCAGATGACAATAAGTCATGAAGCTTTAAAAATTTTACGGTATCCTCATAACCAAGTACATCCTCGGATGAGCCGTATTCTTTGTTTATCGGTTCTTTAAAGTCTCCATCATTAAATATTTCCGGAAGCATGGGCTTTATGATAAAATATTTGCCCTTGTCAAAAGAGCGATGCCCTTCTTCCTCGGATATCAATATTTCATGAATTTTCTCTCCGGGTCTTATACCGGTAATTTCAATCTTTATCTTTCTTTGTCCTATAAGGGCTTTTGCAATATTATATATTAACGAAGAAGAAACTTTCGGAATGAATGTTTCCCCTGCTCTTGCGTTTTCTATTGCGTTAAAAATCAAATTCACTGCTTCGTCAAGTGACAATAAAAATCTGGTCATTTCTTTTGTTGTCAATGTAACAGGACCTCCAGATTTTATCTGTTCAAAAAAAAGAGGAATGACAGACCCCCTCGAAGCAAGTACGTTCCCGTATCTTACACAAATAAATCTTGTATTGGGACATAAAATATTTGCACCGATAAATATTCTTTCCTGAATCGATTTAGTCATGCCCATAACATTAACAGGCTTGCAGGCTTTATCGGTCGATACCCCTACCACGGTATCGACACCAAGATTATTTTCCATAATCGCTTTTACCAAGTTTTCCGCTCCCATTATATTTGTTTTAACTGCCTCATAAGGAAAATATTCGCATGCAGGTACTTGTTTTAATGCCGCTGCATTTATTACGATATCAACTCCTCGCAATGCAGATAAAACAGTGTGATAATCTCTGATATCGCCTATCCTGAATTCCAATAGTTGTTTAAAATTATTGTATATTATTTCGTCGGTCGATTTGGTTTTGCACTGATATTCCAGTCGCATAAAATGCTGCTTTGCCTCGTCTCTTGAAAATATTATGATTTTTTTAGGTTTTCCATTTTCACAATTCAAAAGACGCTTAGTTAGTATTTTTCCGAGTGATCCTGTTCCTCCGGTAATTAAAACTGTTTTCCCGTCAAAAATTTTCATTATTGGCTTCCTTTATGATAATAATCACTATTTTTATAATCTTCATACATTAAACTAATCAAACTATTCCAATCTGGAGGCTGATAATTCATTTTTTTTCTGAATCTGTCTGAATTCAAAGACCTGTTTTCCATTTTATTTTCATATGGAAGAATTTCCATATTTTTATTATAAATATTTTTAACTATTTTCAACAAATCAAATTTGGATATCGGATTTGAAGAAACATGATATAAGCCTTCTATATTGCTTTGCATGATTTTATAATACAAGATATTGGCTATTTCCGCAGTCGGAAATCCGCTAAATATTGAGTTTTTATATCCTTTAACTCTTTCTTTTTCACCAAGAAACCATTCTATAAGACCGTTTCTTGTTCCCAATTCATGGCCTATGATCGATGTTCTGATAGTCAAGCAATTCCTGTTTATAACTTCGCCTAAATATTTAGACCTTCCGTATAAATCATTTGCATCAGCAAAATCTTCTTCACTGTACTTGCCTTTCAATCCGTTAAAAACACAATCCGTACTGAAATGTA
>JAQUMQ010000129.1 GCA_028718045.1 Actinomycetota bacterium | reverse complement strand
GGTAATTTTTCTTATCCGGTAGCCGGCGATCTGTGTGAAAAATGCAAAGAAGAATTAAATTTCGATAAAGGCATAGAAATTGGGCATATCTTTAAATTAGGAACAAAATACAGCGAGAAACTAAATGGAAGATTCCTAGATCATGACGGAAAGTTAAAGCCATATATCATGGGGTGCTATGGGATAGGCATTACCAGAATACTTGCTGCGGTAATCGAACAAAGCCATGATGAAAAAGGCATAATATGGCCTGAGAGCATAGCTCCGTTTTTTGCAAGTTTGATAGTTACAAACATGAGCGAAGTCAAGTTAAAGGATTCTGCGGACATTGCTTATGATCTGCTTTTGAAAAATAAAATAGAGGTGCTTTATGATGACAGGGAAATAAGTGCCGGAATCAAATTTAAAGATTCCGATCTTATAGGTATCCCCTTAAAGATTATTTTTGGAAAAAAATTTTTGAAAGATGAAATAATAGACATTGAATATAGAAACGGCTCTCCCAAAATTGAATTAAAATTTAAAGATCTTGACAGTTTTATGAAAAAAATAAAAAAATAGTATGAACGAATTTTCTTCCGGTTCTCAGATAAAATTAAAGGGAATATTAGACAGGATTATTTATAAAAATTCTGATAATGGTTACATTGTTGCAAAACTTAAACTTGACGAAGAGGAGAAAACGGAGACCGTATTCGGAGTATTATTCGAAGCATGTGCAGGAGAGCATATAGAAGTCAATGGAGAATATATAAATAATCCCAAATACGGCAGACAATTTAAAATAAGTGATGCGGTTGTACTGCCTCCTGCCACTAACGAAGGTATAGAAAAATATCTTGGTTCCGGATTAATCAAGGGTTTGGGCCCGGTGATGGCTAAAAGAATTGTTTGCCATTTTAAAGAAAAAACCCTTGAAATACTTGATAAGGATTTAGATAGGCTGAAAGAGATTGAAGGATTCGGGGCTAAAAGGATTTCCATGATAAAAAAAGAATGGGAAAAACAGTCGACGATAAAAGATATAATGATTTTTTTACAGTCCCTGGGAATAACTCCCGCATATGCAAAAAAGATATTTTTGAGATATCAAGATAATTCGATACGTATCATAAAGAAAAATCCATATAAACTTTGTGATGATATTTTTGGCATAGGTTTCAAAACAGCCGACAAAATTGCAAAAAACGCAGGAATAAAGAAAGATTCGGTTTTTAGAATAAAATCAGGGATAATTTACATGCTGGAACAGTTGCAAGAGGCAGGCAATTGCTATTATCCTTATGATTTATTGCTTCAACAATCGAATGAATTTCTGGATGTGGAAATTAATGATATTGAAAAAACTCTGGATATTTTAAAAAAAGAAAAGGAAATCATAGTCTCAGATGAAATGGTATATTTGTTTGAAACGTATAATGACGAAAAATTTGTAGCCGAAGAGCTTATAAAAATTAAAAACGAACCTTTAAAAACTAATTTAAATCTTATAAGCATCGAAAATCAAGTAAAAGAAATTTCTTGTCTTTCCGGAATGGAAATTGACGAAGATCAAATGGAAGCCATAAAAAATGCCGTTTCGGAAAAAGTATTAATAATTACCGGAAGTCCAGGGACGGGCAAAAGTACGATTTTAAATTATGTTTTGAAAATTTTTGAGATTGAAAACAAGAATGTTAAACTGGCTGCTCCTACCGGAAGAGCATCGAAAAGACTCTCGGAAACGACAGGAACAGAAGCAAAAACCATTCATAGACTACTTGAATATAATCCAAAGTTAAATACTTTTACAAAAAATGCAAAAAACAAGATAACATGTGATGCAATAATTGTAGACGAAGCTTCGATGATAGACATAAAATTGATGAAAAGTTTGATTGAAGCTATCGACTGCAACACAAAGATTATTTTTGTCGGAGATGTCGACCAACTTCCGTCTGTTGGTCCCGGTAATGTTTTAAATGATTTAATAAATTCGAAAATTTTCAAGGTTGTAAGATTAAATAAGATATACAGGCAATTTGGAAAAAGCAAAATTATCTATAATGCTCACAGAATAAGAGACGGCGTATACCCAAGCCTTTCTTTTAACTCCAAAAGCGACAATATTAACGATTTTTATTTTATAGAAAGATATGATCAAGAAGATGTAGTCGATGCTATACTGAAAATGATCGATCACAATCTGCCGAAAAAATTTGGGTACGATCCCTTAAAAGATGTGCAGATTCTGGTTCCCGTAAATAAAGGCATCGTGGGTGTCGAGAACCTTAACTTGAGAATCCAAGAGAAGTTTAATAAAAGTACTGTAAAAATAAACCGCGGAAGTGCTGAATTCAGATTAAATGACAAGGTAATTCAGCAAAGAAATGACTATGAAAAGGATGTTTACAACGGAGACATAGGCTTTATAAAAAATATTGATTTCAAACTTCAGGAATTCGGAATTGATTTCAGCGGCAAAATTGTAACATATGATTTTTACGACATAGATGAAATTAATCTTTCATATGCGATTTCAATTCATAAATCTCAGGGTTCGGAATTCAAATGTGTTATTATTCCCATATTGACGTCACATTATATGCTTCTTCAAAGAAATCTTTTATATACTGCGATAACAAGAGCAAAAGAACTTGCCATCCTTATCGGCAGCAAGAAAGCGATAGGAATGGCGGTAAGCAGAAATAACGTTGAAAGCCGTTATACAAACTTGTCCGGATTGTTGCAATCTGTTGAATTATTTTAATTTCGTGCTATAATTTCTTAAAGATTTTTATTAAATTTAATTGATAAAAATAGTGGGTAAAACCCACTATTTTTGTTGTTTTTATAAATAATTTTACCAGCAGGTGAGAGAACTTGAATAAAGAACTTATTACAGCGTTAAAGGAACTTGAAAAAGAAAAGGGTATCGATCTTGAAGTTTTGATAGAAGCTCTTAAAGTTGCTCTTGTTTCTGCATATAAAAAAAATTATAAGGCAAATTTTAATGCCAGGGTCGATCTGAATTTCGATTCCGGCGAGATAAAGGTATTCAAAGTTTTTGACGAGAATGAGGCTGGTGAAAAAAGCATGCCTGAAGAAGATGTTACTCCCGATAATTTTGGCAGAATTGCTGCTCAGACCGCAAAACAGGTCATAACACAAAAAATAAAGGAAGCTGAACGCGAAGTTATGTATGATGAATACAAGGAACGTGTAGGTGATATGGTCATCGGAATTATCCAGCAGCATGATTCAAGGTGGACGCTTGTTGATTTGGGTAAGGTTGAAGCTCTTCTTCCTTCAAACGAACAAGTACCGGGAGAAAGGTACAGGCATGGAGAGAGAATAAAATGTTATATTTCAGAAGTAAAGAAAACAACTAAAGGTCCTCAGGTGATTGTATCCAGGACTCACAGCGGCTTGATAAAGAGGCTTTTTGAATTGGAAGTCCCTGAAATTTACGAAGGAATCGTAAGCATAAAAAATGTGGCAAGAGAAGCAGGTTACAGGACAAAAATTGCTGTCAGCTCCAGCGAAAAGAATGTCGATCCGGTTGGAGCTTGTGTAGGTCCTAAAGGTTCAAGAGTAAAGATGGTTGTGGACGAGCTTGCAGGTGAAAAAGTTGATGTCGTTCAATACAGTGAAGATATCGTAACCTACATAAAAAATGCATTAAGCCCCGCAAAAGTGGTAAAAGTATTAACTGACGAAGAATCTAGATTTGCTCTTGTCGTTGTTCCAAATGAGCAATTGTCGCTTGCCATTGGAAGAGATGGACAAAATGCAAGACTTGCCGCCAAACTGACGAATTGGAAAATAGATATAAAAAGCGAATTACAATATGAAGAAGAACTTAATGCGGCAAGAAACGAAAGAAAAAACATTAAATGATAGGTATATAGCGTATGGTTTCATATAGAATTTATCAAATTGCAAAAGATAATTATTTGACATCGAAAGAAATATTGGATGTTTGTGCCGAGATCGGCATAGATGTAAAAAGCCATTCATCTACGGTCAATGAGGATGAATTAAAAAAGATAATTCAGGCGTTAAAGAATAAGAAAAATCAAAAAACTGTTGAAAAAAAGCCTTCGATGCCAAAAAAGTCTGAAATAAGCACGACTATTGATTCAGAAAGCTTTGATGACGATTCTAAAGACATCGGGGAAGAAAAATTTGTGTCTGGCGGCAAAAAGCATGATAAGAAGGATGCTAAAATCAAAAGCAAGCCACTAAAATGGGAAGAAGAAAAGAAAATAAATGTAAGGAATGTGCTGTTAAAGGAACTTGATAAAGAAGACAAACTGGTAAGATTAAGGAATAAAAGTATTTTTACAGACAAAGGCATCAATAGTGTAACAGAAATTGATGACGGCACCAAAACCAGGAAGAAAAAATCAAAGAAAATTGAAGAGAAATACAAAAAGAGGCCAGAAATTAAGAAATTAATCGAGATGCCTGCAGGCGTAACCGTAAAGCAACTTTCTGAAAAAATCAATATTCCTTCAAACGAGATAATAAAATCTTTATTCAAATTGGGTGAAGTGGCAAATATTAATCAATCACTGGATAATGACCTTATAGAAATTTTATCAAGTGAATATAACTTCAAATTTATTATAATAGATTTTGAAAATAAACTTGTCGACCAATATAAAGATGAACCCGAGGATTTAGTTGTAAGACCACCGATAGTCACGGTAATGGGACATGTTGATCATGGTAAAACGACACTTCTTGACGCAATAAGAAAATCAGATATAGCTTCAGAGGAAGCAGGTGGGATTACTCAACACATAGGTGCTTATCAGATCGAATACAAAAAAAGGAAGATAACGTTTATTGACACACCGGGTCACGAGGCTTTTACTTCAATGAGAGCCAGAGGTGCAAGAGTTACTGATTTGGCAATAATCGTCGTTGCAGCCAATGATGGGATAATGCCGCAAACGGTAGAAGCCATAAACCATGCTAAAGCGGCAGGTGTTCCGATAATCATAGCAATAAACAAAATCGATTTGCCTGACGCAAACCCGGAAAAAGTAAAAAAAGGCTTAACGGAGTATGGCATTGTTTTGGAAGAATGGGGCGGAGATACTATTTGCGTTGA
>JAQUMQ010000128.1 GCA_028718045.1 Actinomycetota bacterium | reverse complement strand
TTTGCAAATGCAGACATGGTAGGACATTCCGGTTATATGGATTCCGCAATAACTGCCGTGGAAGCTGTCGATTCATGTGTGGGATTGGTCGTCAATACGTTAATTTATATGGGTGGACTTGCAATAATTACCGCTGATCATGGTAATGCCGAAGAAATGATTTGTTCCATTACCAAAAAAGTTGTTACAGCGCATACGACGTCTCAGGTACCGCTTATAATTTGCGATGAAAATTATGGTGGGATCCGAACCGATTACGAAAATTTGAAATTGGGAGATATCGCTCCAACTATTTTGGATATTTTCGGCATTAAAAAACCGGCCGAAATGACCGGAAATTCATTGTTGCTTATCTAGTTCAATAAAAAATAAAAATTTAACGAGAAAAGATAAATTCTAAAATTTTTTAAATTTAAATATCAATTCAGGCACAAAAGAGGTAAAATACGATTTAAAAATATTTTAGTATTTGAATTTGATAATTTTTTGCTATAATATCTTATTTAAAAAGTTTTGATGGTTTTTTATGGTTGTTTATATTTAATATAGAAGATACTAAATATTTTAAATAATATCGACGGAGAAGGTTGTTTTTTATGGGTTCAATAATTTTAAATATTCTTTTCATAGTTCATGTTTTGGCTTGTCTTGGCATAATATTATTGATACTACTTCATTCAGGAAAGGGCGGAGGAATATCGGGATTATTTTCGGGCATGGTTGAAACTTTTGACGGATCTGGAATTGTCGAGAAAAATCTTGATAGAATAACTGTTATTTTAGGTATTGTCTTCGGAGTAACATCGGTTTTGCTTTTTATTTTTCAATGATGATTTTCTTACTTTTATATTCTTATAATTTTCTTACTATTATTTTTTTTTAAGAATGTTATTTATTGATTTTAAAATTGCAGCAGCAGAATAAAATGATAAAAATAACAAATTTAACAAAACACCAAAGGAGGAAGAAATAAATGCATAATAAAAGAACTTTATTTGCATTACTAGCTTTTGTAGTAATTTCTACTTTAGTAGTGACGTTGTTTATAGGCTGCAAACCTAAAACGGAAACTTCTGTTACGGATACCGAAACCACCGCAGCTGCAGAAACTTCTGAAGGAGAGACAACGCAAGCTGAGGAAAGCACTGCAACGGCAGCAGAAGAGCCTAAAATAGGTGGCACCATGAGATTGCATATAAACGAACCTGTTTCATTGGATCCGCCAAACTCTTACGAAAGCGAAGGAATCCAGATAATCAGGCAAGTTTGGGACGGTTTATTCACTTATGACCCAAATACGCTTGAGGTAGTCCCGGTATTATGTGAAAAATATGAAGTAAGCGATGACGGCCTTACCTATACTTTTTACATTAAGAAAGGTGTTAAATTCCATAGCGGCAAAGAGTTGAAGGCTGAGGATTTTGTTTATTCATGGACCAGAGCTGTCCTAAAAGACAATGCTACGTATCTTGCTTACCATTTTTCACCGGTGGTAGGGTATGATGAATGTCAGGATGGCAGTTCGGAAGAATTCAGCGGTGTTAAGGCGCTTGATGACTATACATTACAAGTAACCTTAAAATATCCTTATGCAGACTTTATTAACACTTTGGGACATTGTGCGTTTTATCCTGTAAACAAGGAAAGCATTGAAGCAGCTGGAGATAAGGTATCGGAAATGCCTGACGGAACGGGGCCTTTCAAATTTGTTAAATGGGAACACGATCAATATGTTGATCTTGTAAGAAATGATGATTACTATGGTCAGAAAGCTTATCTCGATGGCGTAAAATATGTCATCATACCGGAGGAGCAAACTGCGTTTCTTGAATTTCAAGCAGGAAATCTTGAATATACGGAAATTCCAGTTGGACAGATAAAAGCTACACAGGCAGATCCTCAATGGAAAGACGGAGTCATAGTCCATCCATTTTTGGGGCTTTATTATTACGGGATGAATATGAATGCCGAGCCTTTTAAGGATAATCTTGCCCTAAGAGAAGCTATAAGTTTGATGATTGATAGGCAGAACATATGCGATGTCATAAGCGAGGGAGTCAGTGCCCCTGCGACAGGATTTGTCCCACCAGGAATTCCAGGATTCCAGGAAAATGCAATGGGTTATGCTTTCGATCTAGAGAAAGCCAAAGAAAAACTTACGGAAGCCGGTTATCCTGAAGGAAAAGGCTTGCCTGTTTTAAAACTCGGATACAACACTGGTGCAGGTCATGAAAATATAGCCGAAGCAATTCAAGCTGATGCAGCTAAAATAGGAATTAAGATAGAAGTGGAAGGTTATGAATGGGGAACGATGCTTGAAAAAGCAAAAGCCGGAGAAATTATATTTTATCGTCTTGGCTGGCAGGCAGACTATCCGACAATGGACAATTTCCTTTATCCGTTGTTTTATTCAAAATCATCCGATAATTATTCAGATTACAACAACCCTGAAGTAGACAAACTCTTGCTTGAAGCAAGAAGTACGACTGATAAAGCTCAAAGAGAAGCAAAATATCAGGAAGTAGAGAAAATGATTTTAAAGGATGCCGCTTTTGCACCAATTTATTTTTATGGCACAAGAAGAATCATTCAACCATATGTTAAGGGATTTATTCTGGATAATATGGAAAATTACAGTCTGGCTAAAGTTTGGCTTGACAAATAGTAAATTACGATTAGACTAATTTGGTCTACTGTTTTTAATGATCAAAATTTAAAAATAAAATAAAAATTAAATAGCCTGCACATACCGTGCAGGCTATAAACATGTTATTATTAAATATTATCGACAGGAAATGGTTGATTAAGGGTGAATAGTTAAAACTATCAAGGTAGTAGTTTTAATAAAACTATTCAGCTTGACTTAAACAAAAGATTTTTTTCGAACTATAATAAAGAATTGTTTGCAAGAAAAAGAAAATTTAAGATTGAGTTATTCAAATAAGTTTTCAATATTTTAATTAATAAAAAGTTTATGAGTAAATATGTTTTATTATATTTTAAAAAGAATACTTCAGATTATTCCGGTAATCATAGGTATAACGATTTTATTGTTTGTTTTGATGTATATAATTCCCGAAGATCCTGCAAAATTAATACTTGAAAAAGGAGCCACACCTCAAGCTTTGCAGAATTTAAGGGAAAAAATGGGCATAGACAAACCTGTTTATGTGCAATATTGGCGATATGTAAAACAACTTGCAAAAGGAGATCTGGGGACATCTTATAGATATAGGCGTTCAGTTAATTCGATACTTGCGGATCACTATCCCAATTCCATTAAACTTGCTTTTGCGGCAATAATTATCGAAAGTATTATAGGAATATTTGCTGGAATTGTTTCTGCAGTCAAGAAATACTCTTTTTTAGATGTGCTTGTTACTGTTTCGACTACAATACTTGTTTGTATCCCTGTTTATTGGCTAGGTATGCTTTTGCAGATAGGATTTGGGCTCAAGCTTGGGTGGCTTCCCATGTCTGGAATGGGTGACGGCAGCTTAAAATATTATATTCTACCTGCTCTTACGCTTGCGTCTGTATCTACTGCATTTGTTGCAAGAATCACAAGGAGCACGATGCTAGATGTAATGACAAACGATTATATAAGAACAGCTTATGCCAAAGGATTATCAAATAATTCCGTAATATTCAAGCATGCATTAAAAAATGCAATGATACCTGTTGTAACTTATATCGGAATAGATTTGGGCACCCTTATGGGCGGTGCGATTTTAACGGAAACAATTTATGCATGGCCAGGTGTGGGGAGGACTATTTATCTTGCGATTCTTCAAAGAGATGCCCCCGTTGTAATAGGCGGAACAATAGTTTTGGTATTGATTTTTGTTGTCATGAATCTGATCGTTGATATAGTTTATGCAATTTTAGATCCCAGAATAAGGCTTGAAGGCGGTGGCAGCATAAATATATGATTTATCAACAGTGCGCAACCGGGTGTTTAAGAAAATCAAGAAAAAATAAGTAAAGATTTATTTCGGAAATACCATAATAGAAAAAATGTATCCTTTCAAAGAAGATAAAAGTAAGATACAAAACGATTCAGACATTGAGGAAATCATCGATGAATCGATTGAATCAGAAACAGAGCCAGGAAAAAAATACGGCAAATCCTCGTTGTATAAAGATGCATGGAAAAGATTGGTGAGAAATAAGCTTGCAATGATCGGGCTTGCGATAGTAATAATCATGGCAGTGATTGCCTTGTTGTCACCTTTTATTACTCCGTATGATCCTAATGAAAGAATGAAAGAAGTATCTCAAAAAGGTCCAAGTTATGAACACTGGTTCGGAACCGATATATTGGGGCGAGATATTTTCAGCAGAGTAATTTATGGTACAAGAATTTCAATGTTGGTTGGAGTTGTCGCCGTTGCCATATCTCTTGCCATCGGATTGTTTCTGGGTGCTCTGTCGGGTTTTTTTGGCGGAGTTTCTGACGCTGTCATAATGAGAATTGCCGACATATTTTTTGCTTTTCCATATATACTTGGCGCAATTGTCATTATGACAGTTCTCGGCCCGGGAGTTTTGAATGTGTTTATCGCAATTGGAATTCTAGGATGGGCATCTGTGGCACGACTATTCAGGAGTTCTATTTTATCGATAAAAGAAAAAGAATATATCGAGGCTGCAAGAGCGCTCGGTGCCAGTAATGCAAGAATAATCTTAAAGCATATTCTTCCCAACTCTTTTGCACCAATTATTGTTTATTCAACAATGAATGTAGGAACCGCAATTATCGTTGAGGCAGCGCTTTCTTTTTTAGGATTGGGGGTTCAACCACCTACACCTTCCTGGGGAAAGATGTTGTCAGAATCGATGAGTTATATAAACACCGCTCCATGGTTGATGTTTTTCCCCGGACTTGCGATTCTGATTACTGTTCTTGGTTTTGTTCTTTTAGGCGATGGACTAAGAGATGCATTTGATCCAAGATTAAAGAGGTAAAAATGACTAACGATTTACAGGAAAAAATACTGGAAGTAAAGAATTTAAAGACTTATTTTTATACAGATGCCGGAATAGTAAAAGCAGTAGATGGCGTGAGTTTTGATCTAAAAAAAGGAGAAACACTCGGCATAGT
>JAQUMQ010000127.1 GCA_028718045.1 Actinomycetota bacterium | reverse complement strand
AAAAAAGAAGTTATTATAAAATAAATTTGACAAAGCAGAGACAAGATAGTATGTTGTAAAAAAACTTAGTAATTCAACTTGAAATGGAAATATAAGGATATTATACAATGGATAAAGAAGGTTATTCGGAACTTTCAAAAGACGCGGTCTATTTGTTATCCAGAGCGGAATTTGAAAAACAGAAAGTTATCACAACCGAATATGCCGTTAAGATATTGGGAAATTACCGAAAAGCAACCAGTATGCTGGATAAACTATCCAAAAGGAACCGCCTTATACAGTTAAGCAGGGGGCAGTATTTAATAGTGCCACTCAAAGCTCCAAACCAGCGCTGGATGCCAAATGAATATGTTGTAGCGTCACTATGGATGGATGAGATCCCTTATTATATTGGATATACTTCAATGTATAGCTATTGGGGATTTACAGACCAAATTCCGCAGTCTGTTACTATTCTTAATACAATAAAAGAAGGCAAAAGAAATATTAAAAATATAAAGTATATGGCGGTAAAAATATCTCCCAGAAAAATGTATGGGATTAAAAAAATAAGAATTGATGGTCAAGACATATCGATAAGCGATAAAGAGAGAACTCTGGTAGACTTTATATTCAGGCCTATGGGCAGCTGGGAAAATGTCCAATCTGTTATAAGTAAACAAATCAGTAGCATAAATATTCAAAAATTCATAAGCTATTTAGTAAAATATCCGGCTGCGGCAGTCCGTAAAAGAGGGGGGCTCATGCTTGAAAAGGCTGGTGTTTCCCAGACAGATTTGGTTAAGCTGAAAAAATCTACTGGAGGCAAAAACACATACTCAAATTTTAACCCTTTTATTAAGTCACGGAAAGGAAAAGTAAATCAAGAATGGAAGTTAATTATAAATGGATAAGAGTCAATTAAAAGATATTATTAATTACGTTGCCGACAAGCAGGGATTCCGTCCTGCTATTATAGAAAAAGACTATCATCTGACCAGGATCCTAAATGCAGTCAATCGGCATTTAAGCAGTGATATTATTTTTAAAGGCGGAACATTGCTGAATAAGGTTTATTTAAATTACCATAGATTAAGTGAGGATTTGGATTTTTCATACAGTAATGATGTCGATGTTTCCACTCGTGCAAAAAGGTCAAGAGTTATGGAACCTATAAGAAAAAAAATGGGCTCTTTTTTATCTTACCTTGAACTTACAAGCAATAATCCTGAAGGACAGGGGTTCAATAATTCAACACAATATCTTTTTAATTTTCAATACCGGTCTACTATCACGAATCGAAAGGAAATAATAAAATTTGAAATATCACTACGTCAACCGTCTTTTTCGCCTCCCGAGATTGTAAAGGTAAAACATTTTTACCAGGATCCTTTCAGTGGAGAGGATTTATTTCCACAGGGAAATGTTATAGGGCTGTCTTTGGAAGAATGTGCGGCAGAAAAATTAAAAGCTGCAATATCTCGCTTGATGCCAGCTATTAGGGATTATTATGATTTGGAACACTTTATTAAAACAGACTTTGATTTTTCAAATCCGGATTTTTTGAAATTAGTTAACAAGAAATTAGAATTTGACAATTATAAAGGAGATTATTTATATAATTTAGGTTTATCTGAAAAAGCAATCAAAGAATTAAAAAGGATTAGCCAAACTGATCTTTTTCCAATGCTTAGGATTGATGATAAATTTGATCTTGATGAAGTCCTAGGTTATTTTAATAATTTATTTAAAAGAGTAAACCAATAAAATAAATCTACGAAGTAAAAGATAAGCTGGTATGTGAAAAAATATTATTAAGGTTATCCTCATGCCGGCTTTTTAAAATAGCACCAGGAGAAATGGTAACAATTGGTATAAAAAAGATATGGGAATTTGGAGGCATATGCCAAATAGTTTAATTGAAGCTGTTAAGAATTATTCTATCAAAGAGGCAGCCCCAATATTAAAGGAATTTGTGGAACAGGAAGAGTTTTCTATTGATATTCGAAAAATCCGCAAGAGAAGAGCTCCGCGTATTTAAAATCATAGATATTTATGATTTTGAAAAGTAATTTATCCTTAATTAACTGTCATGCAGTTCGATCAATGGCAATTAGAATGTTTGATTTTATTGATAATTATTTATTTTATTTTTAAATTATCTGTAATAATATGATATATTAATATATAATAAATTTTAATATATATTAATAAATATATTATTTTAATAATATATAAAAAGATACTATAAGCTTTATCGTAAATATTAAACTCTTTACTTTTGTTTTTTGAATCCGTAAATGTTTGATTTTGAAATATTGAAGTATATCAAGCTCATCATACCATTGTTGATAGGTATAATCACATCGGCTGTGTCCATTTTTTACTTATTAAAACATAAGTCTTTTTCTAAATATAAGGTGGGTATTTTACTTTTTGGCGGATTTTTAATATGGCTTACGGGATTTACCCTCGAGCTTTTTATGACGGATTTTTATGGCAAAGTTTTGTTAAGTAAAATCGAATACATAGGTGTAGTGATAATACCTGTTGCTTTTTTTGTTCTTGCCCTCGAATTTTCAGGTTATCCGAACTGGTTAACATCGAAAAAGGCAATACTCATATCTTCGATATCGATTATAGTATTGGTTTTAACCGCAACCAACGAATTTCATGGGTTGATCTGGAGCGAAATAGACGAAAACATTATGATTGGTTCTCAACTAAAAATCATAAAATATGGGTATGGATTTTGGATTTGGGTAATTTATGCATACTCACTCATAGCAATCAGTTACTTTCTTCTTATAAAGAGCCTCTTAAACAAGTTTAAGCTTTTCAAGATTCAAAGCATGTTGCTTATAATAGTGGTCACGGCTCCTTTTATGGCAAACTTGCTATATATCACAAAAGTGATAAATATCCCGAATTATGACATCACGCCTCTTGCGCTTGTTTTCAGCAGTGTCGTGTTGATACATGGTTTTGCCGTGCTTAAAATCGGTAATGTAATTCCCATTATTTATAATTCCCAAATAGATAGCTTAAAAGAACCGGTAATCATTCTTGACAATAAGGACAGGATACAGTTCATAAATCGTTCCGGACAAAGAATATTTAAAAAAGACAGCCAAAAAGTAATAGGCAAATCTTTTTATGCTATTGCGCATAGTTATTTTAATAATTATGAAAAACTGATCGATAAATTCGATATTTTTGAAATGGAAAATATTCTTAAGGATAAGCCTGACTCGATATATAAGGTGCGTATAAATCCATATCTTGATAATAACAAAAAATTAATGGGCAAAAAAATCATATTTGAGGATATAACCGAAAGAAAAATTGCTGAAAAGCAAATCAGGGAAAGTGAAGAAAAATTTAAAAGCATTTATCTGTCATCCCCGATAGGTATCGCAATATTAAATCAGAACGGGCATATAAATGAAGCCAATAAATCATGCCTTGAAATACTTGGAGCGCAGGAAGTCGGGCAAATAGAAAATGTAAATTTTTGTGATTTATTTAAACTGTCTTTAAATTTCATCGAAAAAGTGTTTGAAAATAAAATAATAATACGCGAGATAGATTTTGACTTTGACAAAATAAAATGTGAAAAAATATATCCCACCACAAGAAAAGGGAAAGCAGTTCTTAATATTTCGTTTATCAAATTCAATTTATCGACCGGTGACTTTTTCAAACATTGCTTGCTTCAGATAGAAGATATAACCGAACGCAAAGAACATGAGGAAAAAATAAAATATCTGAACTTTCATGATAAATTGACAGGATTATTTAACAGAACTTATTTTGAGGAAGAAATAAAAAGGCTTGATACCAAAAGGCAGCTTCCGATAAGTATTGTGGTGGGTGATGTCAACGGTCTTAAATTAATAAATGATTCTTACAGTTATGAAAAAGGCGATATGCTTCTTAAAAAAGTTGCCTTAAAACTAAAGGAGAAATTCAGGCAGGAGGATATAATAGCAAGATGGGGAGAAGATGAGTTCATAATACTTCTTCCTTTAACTCCGCTTGAGACTGCACTGGAAATTATCGACAGGGTTAGGGTTTCATGCGAAAATGATAAGATTTTCAACATACCGCTCAGCATTTCTCTCGGAGCTTTCACAAAAACGGACGAATCTCAGGATATCAATAATGTGGTAAAAGAAGCTGAAGACAGAATGTACAGACGTAAACTGATGGAAAAGGAGAGCGCCCATAATTCGATAATTGTTTCTCTCGAAAAAGCTCTCGAGGAAAGGGATTATGAAACAAGCGAACATATAAAAAGAATAAGGTATTATGCGCTGAAGCTGGGAGAATCTTTAGGTTTACCGGAAAACAAACTGGATGAAATATCATTGCTTGCCACTCTTCACGATATAGGAAAGATTGCAATAACGGATAACATAATTTTAAAACCAGGACCACTGACTCCGGAAGAATGGGCAATAATACAAAAGCATCCCGAAATCGGATATAGGATTGCTACGTCTTCGATAGAACTTTTGGTAATTGCGGAAGGTATTTTGGCACATCATGAGAGATGGGACGGAAAAGGTTATCCCAAGGGAATCTCGGGTGATCAAATACCCATAATAGCAAGAATAATTACAATCGTCGATTCTTTTGATGCCATGATAAGCGACAGGCCATATAGAAAAGCACTAGGTATTGATGAAGCTATTTCGGAGCTTAAAAGATGTTCCGGCACCCAATTCGATCCCGTAATCGCAAAGAAGTTCATTAATATATTAAGCAAAAAAAATCAAATATAGATTTTTTCATAAAGCTTCTTAAGTTATAATGTCCTTAAAAAGGCTGTTTTTTTCCTAAGTTTTTTACTTGATTTTGTTTTTTAATTATTTTTATGCAATTTATTTAGGATTTATCGATATGATACCGATATTACTAATAAGAAAGGTTGTTTAAAAGGAAAAAATTGTTACCGGAAAATCAAAAAGATAAGGATTATAAGCTAATAAGGAATGTAAGTTTTATTTCTACCGTTTTTAATGAAGAGGCATCGATAAGTAGTTTTTTAAACAGTTTTTTTAAGCAAAATTATCTTCCGGAAGAAATAATATTTGTTGATGGAGGATCGAAAGATAAAACCGTAGAACTGCTGAG
>JAQUMQ010000126.1 GCA_028718045.1 Actinomycetota bacterium | reverse complement strand
ACTAAAGAAACAACAGATGCGGATATGTCAAAGATAATCAGAATGGGTATTACACATCACCAAACTAAACAAATTGCACTTACTTTTGATTCGGGATGGCTTTATGAAAACACGGAAGCACTTTTAAACTTACTTGATGCATACGATGTAAAAGCAACGTTTTTTACCAGAGGATTATGGGCAAAGGATCATCCGGATCTTGCCGCAGAAATTGTCAATAAAGGACATGCCTTGGAAAACCATTCCTTGACCCATGATCATATGACCTTAATGACAGACATGGAAGTCAGAAACGAAATCAGCAAAACAACGGATATAATAAAACAAACGACTAATTATTTACCGCATTTGTTTCGTCCTCCATATGGTGAATATGATGAAAGGATATTAAAAATATTAAAAGAAGAAGGCTATCCTTATACCATATTATGGACGGTAGACAGTCACGACTGGGCTGAAGAATTAAATGGAGTAAAAATTACAAAAGATTATCTGGTAAACAGAGTACTGGAAAACGCTTCCGATAACGGCATTATTT
This sequence comes from Actinomycetota bacterium, assembly GCA_028718045.1. GTDB lineage: Bacteria > Actinomycetota > Humimicrobiia > Humimicrobiales > Humimicrobiaceae > JAMDDL01. Next base: position 4,602 of record JAQUMQ010000126.1, on the reverse strand, counting down.
TAATGCATGTGGGAGGTTATGAAACAGTTAAAGCTTTACCTGAAATAATCGATGGTTTAAGATCGGAAGGATATATTCTGGTTAAGGTAAACGACATGCTGTGACACAGAAAATTCATGAGCGTTACATATGCAAGATACATGGCATCTCTATTATGGTTATCTTTTCGAGATCTAATCAAATCTCTTCTAAGATCAAAACATATTTATCATTTCCGCATTTAGGATATTTATTTTTACTTTTATCGCATGGCTTGTACAAATGCGGTATGAAAAATTTAAAAAAAATATTTCAAAAAAAACAAAATTACAAAAATTTTAAATCTTGCTTTTGTTTGTCTTCAAATAACGATTCAGCTTCATGCCAAAGAAATAATAGTTTATATCGTGATGGAGTGCTTCTCTATAATAGGATCTTTTTGTTATTCTCAGAACTTCAAATCCATTTTTTGCGAAAAATTTTGCTGTTTTTTCTGAATGAGCAGACAAATAAACGCCTGAAATATTTTCGCTTTTAAGATAATTCATATAGGTATTTAAAAGAAGAGTGCCCAAGCCCTTATTTCTGTATCCCTTTTTTAAATTTATATGCAGTAATGCAGGATAATATTTCAAATTTATATTTTTAAAAAATTGCCCCTTTAAAAAGCCGTAAAAACACCACCAAAAAAATTTAATATTTTTCTTTTTAAAAACAATGCCGCTGCATATGAATTTCAACAGCAAAGCTGGTAAGATTTTTATAATGAATGTTTTTGTCATTTTTTTTATATTTTTTGTCCCAATGACATAACCGGCAATTTGGTTATTTTTGCAAGTGACAAAACATGATTCTGGCTCAAAATCTGTAAAGTAAGCTGTCAGGAAATCGGCAATCAAAGCCCTTCCTTCAAAGAAACTTCCTGCAGGGTTACCCAAAAACGCCGTATCGCAAGCTATATCTCTTACATATTGCCTGTCGCTGTTCGCATATTTTCTGATAATAAATTGATCTTCCATCACTAAAATAATTCGCTACTTTAAATTTATTACTCTCCATAAAAAGTTATCGGATGCATAATTATTTGGCTGTTCCTCTCTTGTTTCCACTCCGTTCAAAACATATGCAGGTTCACCCAAAACAGATAAGGGAACTTTTATTTCCAAATCATTCTCATCATAAATCAAGTCAATTCCACTATTTGCAAGCAGCTTCTTCTTATCGTAAATTTTAAATCCGGCTCTTCCGATTTTTATATGGATTTTTGGCATCTTTGAAAAATTCTTATCTTTTTTATATCCTAAAATATATATATTCCCATTTATATTTTTTGCGCTTAAATCATGAAGGCTTATCTTGATAAGTAAATTTTTATTATTTACCGAATAATATATATCTTTAAAATTCGAACATTCTAAGAACTCGGCTCCATCTCTAAATATGTCAGACTTATGCCATCCGATGTCTTTGCTTTTTAAATCTTCTAAATGTATTTCCGCAAATTTTGCAAATATCTCATCTGCTCTCGCAAAAGAAAAAAGCAACCTGGGATTATACGCAACCTGGCTTCTATAGCTTGAAATTGCTCTATATTTCAATCGTACTTCTTCTTCTGCCAAATCGACCTTATGCCATTCCATATCGTCGCCATCCAAAAAGTCGGGATGGGTTATTCTTTTGGATGGGTGGTATCCGGTAAGCTGAGGCCATTCTTTTGCATGTAAAAGATATGTAAAAATTTCAGGAGTATCAATTTTATCTTTCAAATCCCATAAAGCTACCTGTAAAAAAAGATAAAATGCTCTATGATCCTTGTTTAAATCCAAAGGACTCGATACAAATATTTTTGTGGGATTATAATCCTTTATTATATCTTCAAGATCTCTTAATATGCTTTCACCAATATAAGGTTCTCCGGGCGAATAGGATTCTTTGTAAGGCACTTTTGTTTCCATGGAAAAAGTATTTTTAAAAGGTATTTTTGTATCCCAATAATCAAGCATGATGTTGAGTGTTCCGTTATCAGGATAACCAAGAAATATCAGATCATTTTCATTTAAACCAAATATTTTGTTTGCCTTAAGGCTTTCCAGTCTTCTTGTCTGGCCAAGAACGATATATGATTTTTTAAATATTTTTGGTTTTCCTGAATACAACAAAAAAGCTAATTGGTTGTTATCTCCGTTAGTAAGAAACACGATTTTTACCTTAGCTTTTTTGCTTACAGCTTTCTGAATTATCCCATTGCAACAAATGGTTTCGTCATCCGGATGAGGAGACAAAATCAATATTCTATCTTCTTTTGTGATCTCTATATCTTTATAGAATTCATATAATGAAGGTTCTATTAAATATGTCGTTCCTATCGCCGCCAAAACAATAAAAACTATCGATAAAACAGCTGTGATTATATTTTTTTTATGCTTTTTCACTTTTCTTAAAAAACGAATAATTTTAAACTATTATCTTACCTAAAAATTTTTCTAAATAATATGGTAAATAACAATATGCATAAACTGCCGGATATAAAAAAGCTTTTTTTCTTTTTTGGGGCATTTTCAACATACAAATATCAAATTTTACATCCTTTAGATTTTCTACCTTTAATGTTTGATAAAAATTTCAAGATTATTGCCAGCCTTTTCTTATTCATATATTATATAGTTAATTAACTATATAATAAAAAAGCAAAAATGGAGAAATCATGGGATATCCTGCTAAAATACAACAAATAACACGTAAAGATTCTAACCAATACTATATCAATTTTCCGCGCCCAATAGCGATGGCAATGAACTTTTCCAAAGGAGATATCGTCGAATGGGAAATAATCGATAAAGACACGCTTCTTCTAAAAAGAAAAAAGGATGCAAAAATATGATATCTTTAAACAACGTTTATTTAAGTTTTGCAGGTCAGGTAATTTTACGCAACGTGTCATTTTTGATACAGCAAAAAGACAGAGTTGGTCTTGTCGGGAATAATGGCGCAGGGAAAACAACATTGCTTAAAGTCATTATCGGAGACCAGCTGGTTGATTCCGGTAATATTGAAAAGCCTTCCGATATTACAATAGGATACCTTCCTCAGCAAATGAGACACAACGATAAAAAAACTCTTTTTAATGAGGTAAAAACTGCTTTTGTTCAAATACTTAAAATAGAAGAAAAGATCGCCAAGTTAAATCATGAAATCGAAAAAAGAACCGACTATGATTCCGGTGAATATCTAGAGCTTATAAATAAAGTGTCGGATTTAAATACCCGAATCGATACACTTGGTGCCAGTAAGATAAACGAAAAAATCGAAAAAACATTGTCAGGGCTTGGTTTTAAGGCAACGGATTTTGCAAGCAAAACATCCGAGTTCAGCGGAGGCTGGAGGATGAGAATAGAGCTTGCCAAAATACTTTTAAAAAATCCGGATCTTTTACTCCTTGATGAGCCTACGAATCATCTTGATATCGAGTCCATACAATGGCTGGAAAACTTCCTATCAGGCTACAGCGGTGCATTAATTATAATCAGTCACGACAGAACATTTCTTGATAACGTAACAAACAGGACCATCGAAGTTTCTCTTGGCAATATTTACGATTACAAAGTTCCTTACTCAAAATATGTTTCGTTAAGACAGGAAAGACGAGCACAGCAATTAGCCGCATACAAAAATCAGCAAAAAGAAATTTCGGACATAGAAAGATTCATAGAAAGATTCAGATACAAAGCTTCGAAAGCCATACAGGTACAATCACGTATAAAATATCTGGAAAAAATGAAGCGTGTCGAAATCGACGAAGAAGACATGACTGCGATTCGTATAAGATTCCCCTGCCCTCCACGTTCCGGTAATCTTGTCATAGAGACGAAAGGATTATCCAAAAATTATGACGAAAGAGTTGTTCTTAAAGACATTAATTTAACTGTTAGCCGCGGCGAAAGAATTGCATTCGTAGGCAAAAACGGCGAAGGTAAAACTACTTTATCCAGGATAATCGTAGGAGATCTGGATTATAAAGGTAGCCTCAAAATAGGTTATAATGTCAAAATCGGCTACTTTCCGCAAAACCAAGATGATTTGATGGATGACGGTTTGTCCGTATTCGAAACAATAGACAAGATTTCGACAGAAGAAACAAGAACAAAATTAAGGTCGCTTCTTGGGGCTTTTTTATTTAAAGATGACGACATCGATAAAAAAGTCAAATTTCTATCAGGAGGTGAGAGATCGAGGCTTGCTCTTGTCAAGTTACTGCTTGAACCCTTCAATCTGCTTATTCTTGACGAGCCCACAAATCATCTTGACATGCGTTCAAAAGACATACTAAAACAAGCCCTCCAAAATTATAGCGGAACACTTATGCTTGTTTCTCATGACAGACAATTTCTGGATGGCCTTACGGATAAAGTATACGAATTTCATGACCATAAAATAACCGGATATCCCGGCAGCATTTTTGATTTCCTTGAAAAGAAAAAAATCAATTCTCTTGCTCAGTTGGAAATCAGCCGAAAAAATAAAGAATGCAAAATAAAAATCGAACGGCAAAAATCAGGAAAAGATGTTTATATTGAAAAAAAAGAATTAAATAAATGCTTAAGAAAAATCACCAACGGCATTACC
>JAQUMQ010000125.1 GCA_028718045.1 Actinomycetota bacterium | reverse complement strand
AAAAGTAATTATTTCGATAGGTGCGTGTTCCGCAATAGGAGGAATCAATTGTATTAAGAATTTATATGGAGTCGAAAAAGCTAAAGAGCTTGTATACGGAAATAAAAAAGAGTGGATAGATGCAATTGAAACGAAGCCTATAGACGAATATGTCAAAGTCGATTATTATGCGAGAGGTTGCCCGCCAAACAGATCTGAAATTGTCGATATAATTAAATCGTTAATTGTCGGGAAAATACCCGAAATTCCCAATTATCCCGTTTGCATAGAATGCAAAAGACTTGGAAATACCTGTATGTACGATTTGGGCAAAACATGCATGGGTGTTATTGCAAGAGCAGGATGCAATGCCAGATGTCCAAGTGCAAAATCAGGGTGCGAAGCTTGCAGAGGCTTTATCGATGATCCGAATATCAATGCCCAAAAAGATTTGCTGGAAAAATATGATTTAAAAGTCGAGGATATAATGAATATGTTCAGCTTATACAATGCCTGCAAAAAAATAAAGCAAGAATAATATATAAAAACCAACATATACTTAACGTATCATTGATTTCGGAGGTTGCGATTATGGCAGAAAATATCAATATAGAAGTATCTCCAATTTCAAGAGTGGAAGGTCATGGAGACCTTGTAATAGATGTTAAAAACAGGAAAGTAGAAGAACTTATAATGAGAATACCCGAGTCTCCGAGATTTTTTGAAGCCATGCTTGTCGGAAGAAACTGGAATGAACCCTCTCACATCACTTCAAGAATTTGTGGAATTTGCTCTGTTGCTCATACCTATGCTTCCATAAAAGCTACCGAAACTGCATTCGGGGTTAAACCTTCAGAACAGACTCTTGACTTCAGAAAGCTGATTATTCATCATGAATGCGTTCAAAGCAACACTTTACACGTATACTTTCTTGCCGCACCCGACTTTTTTGGAGTCGGAAGCGTTATCCCTCTTGTCAAAACAAACCCGGATGTGGTTAAAATTGCATTAAGACTTAAGCAAACAGCCAATGAAATGGTAAGAATAATCGGGGGAAGGGCAGTTCATCCCATAACGACGGTCGTGGGCGGATTTACAAAAATTCCTACCGAAGAAGAAATGATGAATATGAAAAATATGTTAAAGTCCACATATCCCGATCTGGAGAAATCATTAAAAATTTTAAAGACACTGAAAGTACCTGATTTCGAAAGAGAAACGGAGTATATTTCACTTACGGATAAAAAGGATTATGCCTTATATGACGGTGCTATAAAATCATCTGACGGATGGACGATAAACGATCAACAATATTTAACAAAAATAAACGAAAAAGTTGTAAAGCATTCCACAGGCAAACATTGTTGGGCTACAAGAGATTCTTTTCTGGTAGGAGCTCTGGCAAGATTTAATAATAACTATGATAAACTTTCCGACAAGGCTAAAACATATGCAGAAGAACTGGGATTAAAAAATCCTTGTTTTAATACGTTTATGAATAATTTTGCCCAGTTTGTCGAAATCGTTCACAGTATCGATGACAGCATCGATCTTATCGATAAAATAATGAATTCAGGTCTTGATGAAAGTAAAATCATGGCTGACATAAACATAAAAGCCGGGAGGGGAGTAGGAGCAGTTGAAGCTCCAAGAGGATTATTGATTCATGATTATACTTATGATAATGAAGGCAAAGTGTCAAAAGCAAATCTGATTATTCCCACAAACATGAACTATGCAAATGTCGAAAAAGATATGGACGCGTATTTGCCGCTGATAATAGATAAAACCGAAGACGAAATAAGATTTTCGATGGAGATGCTTATAAGAGCGTATGATCCATGTATTTCGTGCTCGACTCATTATCTGAATGTAAAACTTATAAATAAATAATATTTTGATTTTATTAAAGTATCGATTGTTTGCGGAACTTGTTTGAAATAAAACCACATGAATTCATGAAGACGTATATGCATGAGATTAAAAAAAAGACCGATGTCGGTACTATTTATAAGGTAATAGGCTTTGGCAATATGTTCATGAGTGATGACGGTATAGGCATAAGGGTTATCGAAGAATTAAATAAGATGAATTTTTCGGATGATCATAAAAATGTTGTTTTGATCGACGGCGGAACTTCGGGAATAGATTTGATACTTACGATTAAGGAATCTGATAAAGTCATAATAATAGATGCAGTCGATGTGGGGCAGGATATAGGCGAAGTCGTTAAATTCAAAGCAAACAAGATAGAGAAGTTTGACGAAAAAAGGCTAAAGAGCTGCTCTCTTCATGATCTTAACCTTACGCAGGTATTTGATTTAATGAATTCTTTGGATGTAAATTTTGATATTACGGTTATAGGAATCAAGCCAAAGGTAATCGGATACGGAGAAAAGATTTCACCTGAAATTGAGTGCAAAATTCCTGAAATTATTTCTAACGTAATACAGGAAATAGGATATTAATTTTGTAACTATAATTACAAAATTAATGTTATAATGTTTAAAGATACGGTAAAAAAATTCACTGCTTAACAAAATAAAAAATTGCTGATTTGACAAATATTGTTATAAAAATATTATGAATACAAGATTGCAATCAGATTATTATAAACACATTACGTGAAAGGAGTCAGTAATGCAAAAAGAAGTAGCGGATATCATAAATATCTGTGATCTCGTGATTGCCAAATCCAACACGTTAAAAGAAATTTCGGATGCAATTAAATATATCATAAGGGAAATACAAGCCGGCGCAGATCAGATTGAAGCACCTGCAAAATCTCTTTCATTGAGGAAATCGCTTGCAAGTCTTTTTATTTCGAATTCGAATTTGGATGACAATATAAAAGAATTTGAAAAGATATATGATGGTTTAAAAAAAATTTAACAAATTCTTGGCAATTGTTCACTATAAAAACTGTCTACTAATATGGTGGTGCCAATTTTAGTATGATAAATAACTGCGCTTTTTTCAAAATTTTCGGATACTTCTCCAATAATACGGGAATCAATGCCATATTTATTTTTTTTCATTGTCCGTAGAATTTTATCTGAATCATATGGATCAGCAAAAACAATAATTTTACCTTCGTTTGCGATATAAAGCGGATCGAGGCCTAAAAATCCGCAAAGACTCTTTACTTCTTTTTTGATGGGAAGCAATTCCTCATAAATATCTATTCTTTTTTTCGAAACATTTGCCATTTCGTGCAATATTGAGGCAATGCCTCCTCTTGTCGCATCTCTTAATGCGTGAATTTTATCGGAAATATCAAGCATATCCTTAACGAGTGAGCATAAAGGTGCACAATCGCTTACTATGTTTGTTTTGAAATTAAATTCGGGTCTGGAACTCAAGACGGCAAGACCATGTTCTGCTATACTTCCGTTAATTAAAATTTTGTCTCCAGGTTTGATATTTTCGGATGAAATATTTATATTTTTAGAAATAGATCCTATACCCGAAGTATTGATAAATATTTTATCTATACAATTTTTTTCTACGACTTTTATATCTCCTGTCACTATAAACGTATTTGTTTCTTTTAAAACATTTGAAGCAGACTCAAGTATCTTTTCCAAATGCTTTATTTCGAAACCTTCCTCAAGGATTAAACCCATACTTAAAGCTATCGGAGCCGCACCAGCAGATGCAAGATCATTAATAGTTCCGCATATGCTTAATTTTCCTATATCTCCGCCCGGAAAAAACAAAGGCTTAACCACAAAACTATCTGTAGTATATGCTATTTTGCTATTTAGCTCAGAAATGATTGCGCTGTCTTCCAGTTTGTTTAAAATTTTGTTACCAAAATATTTTATTATTAAGGCGTCGATCAGTTCTCTTGTTTTTAAACCACCGTCACCATGGGAAAGCAAAATATTTTTATCGTTAAGTTTCTTTTTTTTGTTTAAGCCATTCATTGTATTTATTTGAATTCATGTTTGCTTGCGATTAACAATAATTAAATGATGCGCATCGTCGATGATCTATGGTCGATGATATTTTCTATTGTCATAAAAATCCAAAACATAGATTTGCCGTATATGATAATTATGAGTATTTATAATTCATGTTTTTCATATTTAAAGTAAGCTGCGCATGTTCCTTCGCATGAAACCATGCATGGGCCGACAGGTTTGTCGGGAGTACAGGATTTTCCGAACAATCTGCACTCAAAAGGTTTTTTTTCGCCTTTAAGTATTTCTCCGCAGCTACAAAACTCAGGTTCGGCAACTTGTCTTTCATCGGTTTCGAATTTTGATTTAATATCGAAACCGTTAAATTCAGGTTTTAGTTTAAGTCCGCTTTTTCGTATTTTACCGATGCCACGCCAAAAAGAATCACAGCGATCGAAAACATCGTCGATATACCTTGCAGCGACCGTATTTCCGTTTTCATTGACAACCCAATCATACTGAATTTCAATTTTCGGAAACGAATTATTTAATTGTCTTATAATCATCAATATGGATTTTAAGATATCTTCAGCGCAAAACCCGCTTATTACTGCAGATTTGTTATATTTTTCACATATGAAATCAAATGGTGCTTTTCCGGTAATTGCACAAACGTGTCCAGGGCACAAGAAAGCATCGATGTTGTTTTTCTTACCGGTGCTTAGCAAAAAATCAAGTACAGGCGGAATCAGCTTGTGAATGTTATATATAAAAAAATTGCCGATTTTATTTTTTGATGCGTTTTTTATGAGGCATGCGGTAATTGGGGCGGTTGTTTCGAATCCGATTGCAATAAATACCACATTTTTTTTGGGGTTGCTTTTTGCGAAACAGAGTGCATCTGTAGGATCATAACATATTCTTATATTGGCTCCTTGTGATTTTTTTTCGTATAAATTTGATTTTGATCCCGGAATTTTAAGCATATCTCCAAAAGAAAAAATGTAGTTTGAGGAATTGTTGGACAGTTCGATGATGTTATCGATATCCGAAACCGGAGTAACGCAAACAGGACAGCCTGGTCCGCTTACAAGATTTATATTCTTTGGAAGAATCTGCCTTAAGCCATTTTTTCCGATAGACATTGTATGAGTTCCACAAACTTCCATTATATTTATTTGTCTAATATCTTTATTTTCTGAATTTATTGTGTTTATTAAATTGCTTATATTATTCTTCATATAAATCAAATAGCT
>JAQUMQ010000124.1 GCA_028718045.1 Actinomycetota bacterium | reverse complement strand
GTGAAAGAAAGGAAAATTTTATGAAAAAAACAAGAAAAAAATGGCCGACCATAATGCTTTGCTTTTCGATGATGCTGTCTGTATTGCTATTATCGATTAACGGTTGTTCGACAGCACCATCGGACGCCACGGTACATAAAGCCGAAGAAATTACTTCGGTATCCGAAGCTTCTTCAACAACAATGTCTGTTGCAAAAGAAACTACGGAGAAATCTATGCAAGAAAACCTCTCGACAATAACCGTGATTGATCACAACGGCGATAAAGTTATCTTACCTGCAGAAATTAACCGAATTGCAGTTACAGGTTTTTACCCTTTTCCGTCAGTTTTGGCAATGTTTTTGGGTTCTGCGGAAAAAATCATAGGCATTCATCCCGTATCCATGAGTGCTGCAAAAAATGGTATATTGTCCAAAATATTTCCCGAAATACTAAATGCCTCAACTGGTTATATGGAAGGAAATAATCTGAATATTGAAGAACTGATGAAACTCAATCCGGATGTGGTATTTTACAGCGCAATGGAAACTATGGAAAAGGAAATGCTTAAAACAAGCGGCATACCAGCCGTGGGCATTTCCGCAACCAAATGGAATTATGATGTGATTAGGACTTACGATGAATGGATTGCCATTCTCAGCCAGATATTTCCCAAACAGGATAAAGCCGAACTTGTATCTCGATACAGCAAAGAAACTTATGAAGCCATTCAGAAAAAAACCAAAAATTTAAAAAATGAGGAAAGGACAAGAGCACTGTTTTTGTTTCGGTATGATGATTCGACAATGATAACATCGGGAAAAAATTTTTTTGGCCAATACTGGGCTGAAGCTGCGGGAGGTATCAATGTGGCAGAAAATCTCATGGAGGAAAATAAAAACGCAATTATAAATATGGAACAGGTATATGAATGGAATCCGGATATTATTTATATTACCAATTTTACGCCTACTCAGCCTGATGATTTATACGGCAATAAAATCGGCGGAGATGATTGGAGCAACGTAAAAGCGGTTGTGGAAAAACGGGTTTACAAAATGCCGCTTGGAAGCTACCGCACCTATACACCCGGCGTAGACACACCTCTGACTTTGTTATGGATCGCAAAAACAATGTATCCCGTTCTGTTTAAAGATGTCGACATCGAAGAAGAAGTAAAATCGTATTATCAAAAAATATACGGAGTCACTCTTACTGATGAAGATATTGCTGCAATGTATGCACCTTCAAGCGAAGCTGCCGGTGGGTTCGCAACAAAATAACGGTAATGATATGAAGAAAAATACGCCAAAAAGCATACCGCCAATTAATTTAAAAAAAAGATTTCCTTTTTTTATTATTACTTTGACTTGCATAATAGCAATATTTGGCATTTTATCGCTTGGAATCGGACGTTATTCTTTGAATTTTCATCAAATTATAAAAATCATCTTTGCAAGAACTTCTCCGGATACCGAAATCAGCGAAACCATGCGCACCGTTTTGTGTAACATCCGCATCCCCCGCATATTGCTTGCCCTGATATCCGGCGCTGGACTCAGCGTTGCGGGAGCTGCTTTTCAAGGATTGCTCAGCAACCCTCTTGCAACTCCGGATACATTAGGTGTTGCAACAGGCGCATCTTTTGGAGCAGCTCTCGGCATACTGCTTGGTCTTAATATGATATTTATTCAGGTTCTGGCTGTTGTTTTCGGAGTAGTGGCGGTAATAATAGTTTATTCTATAAGCAAATTCAGAGGTCAATCTTCGATAATTATGATAATACTTGCCGGCATGGTGGTAAGCGCTCTCTTTTCCGCCCTCGTCTCCGTGATAAAATATGTGGCAGATCCGCAGAATGTACTTCCCTCAATTACATTCTGGCTTATGGGAAGCCTTTCCGGTACTAATTTCAAAACACTTATTTTGGGATCTCCGTTTATAATTATCGGAATCTTTTTGATATACATATTACGATGGAGGCTTAATGTCATGTCGTTACATGAAGACGAAGCCAGAGCATTGGGCGTGAACGTACAACTGGTGCGTGCTTTAATAATAATCGGATCTACAATGATTACTGCAGCTGTGGTCTCCATGTGCGGATTGATAGGGTGGGTCGGGCTTTTAATACCTCATATAGCACGAATGATGTTTGGCAACAACAACATACATGTTATACCTGCATCTATCGTGCTGGGAGCACTCTTTATGCTGATAATCGATACTGCGGCAAGAAGTATAACGGCAGCTGAGATACCTGTATCTATTTTGACTGCCATAATCGGTGCGCCTTTTTTTATAATTCTATTACGCAAAACAGGAGGTATATTTGTTTGATGTTTGAGATCAAAAATGGTTCTTTCGGCTACGAAAAAAATAAAACAATTTTATCTGATATCAATTTAAAACTCGGCACAAGAGCCATATTATCCATTCTCGGACCTAACGGAGTTGGAAAAACGACTCTTGTGAAATGTATGTTAGGTTTGCTAAAATGGACATCTGGCGAAACGCTACTTTACGGTAAACCTTTGAAATCATTAAAGAAAAACGAAATATGGCAGAAAATCGGATATGTGCCGCAAGCAAAATTATATACATTTGCATATACGGTTGAAGAAATGGTTCTTTTGGGGAGAAGTTCGCATTTAAAAATGACCGAAATGCCAAACAAGAATGATAGGTATATTGCACATGAATGTCTGAAAACTCTAGGTGTGCTGCATCTTAAAGACAAACTTTGCAGTTGTATCAGCGGCGGTGAACTTCAAATGGTATTGATTGCGCGCGCTCTTGCCACAAAACCATCTTTATTGATTCTTGATGAGCCTGAATCAAATCTTGATTTTCGAAATCAACTTATTATACTCAATACTATAAAGGAACTTCGCGAGCAAGGGATATCTTCGATAATCAACACGCATTATCCCGAACATGCCATCGGTATTTCGGATAAAGCACTTTTACTTAAGGGAGACGGAACAAGCATCTGCGGAAGTACTCGGTTGGTAGTAACTGAAGCTCATTTGAAATATGCATTCGGCGTAAATGTAAAAATCCAAAATCTGGTATTTGGACCTTTCAAACATACGTGCGTTTTGCCGGTTTCCATATTATAATACCAAACCGATACAACAAACGACATATTTAGACGATATATAATAATAATTGTATAATTATCTGTATGGTAAGACACTGCATGAATCTCTTGGTTGCCCGTATGCTACTTATCTGACAATCGGTTGATAAAAATATAAACACTTAAAGTCTGCAGCGATTTATATTTCAAATGACAATTTTAAAATCTAACTTTTTTGGATCAAAATTTTTATAAGACCATGATAAAAACCATAAATATCTTTGTTTGATACGCTAAAACAAATCAAAAACTGGAAAATAATAAATATATGTGATATATGAAAAGATGAAATGATAGACAAAAAAATAATAACCATAGCACATGCCATGCTAAACAGTAGGAAAATCGCGCTACTGACCGGTGCGGGGATATCCACGGAAAGCGGAATTCCTGACTTTAGAAGTAAAAAAGATGGCTTGTGGAACAGGTTTGATTCTAATTTTCTTTCCAGAGATTTTTTATACAAAAATCCTGAAAAATTTTACGAACTTGCACTCGAAATGTTTACTCTTCTTAAAAAAAATTCTAAAGTAAAACCAAACAAAGCTCATTATATTTTATCCCAGATGGAAAAAGAAAATATGATAAATTCAGTCATAACGCAAAATATCGACGGTTTGCACAAGCTGGCTGGCAGCAAAAATGTATATGAGGTACATGGAAGCTTAAGAAAATCTTATTGTGTTTTCTGCAAAAACGAATATAGCTTTTTCTTGCTTTACAGAAAAATATTAAAAAGACAGATCCCTCCTTTATGTCCGAAATGCGGGAATGTATTGAGAACAAGCGTGATTTTGTTTGGAGACGAATTAAAAGAAGAATTCTTCGAAGCAAGCAAAGAAGTACTTGACTCTGACCTTTTGATTGTCGTAGGTTCAAGTCTTGAAGTAGGGCCCGTAAACACTCTACCCTCGCTTGCAAAAAAATTCATAATAATAAACAAGGATAAAACATATTTCGATGATAAAGCCTTGGTTGTTTTAAATGAAAATGCAAGCACTGCGCTTTCCGCAATTTATGATTTGATTAAAAAAAACAAATGATATCGGTGTGTAGCATACGCAACTTACAAGAGCAAGAGCTCAGCTTCATAAAATTCTGGAAGGAGAATTTTAATGTTTGAAAAAAACTACAAGAGTATGAACGAACAGCTTGTTCCAGATCAAATTCTGATAGACAATACTATAAAACTTATAAAAAATAAAACAAAAATCACTGGATCAAGGATAAAGATATTTTTACGAAAACCGCTTGTTATTACCGCGATGTTATTGATTTGCATCTTTGCTGCAATTCCCGTACTTGTGGCTAATGTACCGGCTATCTATGAGCTTATGTATTCGGTGTCACCGATAACGGCACAGTTCTTTATACCCGTGCGAGAATCTTGCGAGGATAACGGGATCAAGATGGAAGTTCTATCAACCTATATTCATGATAACACGGCAGAGATATATGTTGCCTTGCAGGATCTTACCGGCAACCGCGTTGACGAAACGACCGATTTATATGACAGCTATTCCATTCACCGCCCGTTTGATAGTTCGGCACATTGTAAGAAAGTAGACTACGACGATACGACAAAAACGGCTACCTTCCTCATTGCCATCACTGAATGGGGCAACCATAAAATAAAAGATGATAAACTAACCTTTTCGGTTCGTAGCTTCATAAGCGACAAACATGAGTATGAAAATGTTCCACTGAATATGGATTTAAGTGCGGTCAAAAGCAACCACAAAACAAAAACTGTTTCGATAAACGGCGTGAGCGGAGCAAACTATGAAAAATATCAACTATTTGACAAAGGTGCCACTGTACTTGTGCCATCTTTCACACTTAATTCTCCCGTTGAAGGTATCGAAATAACAGGTATAGGATATGTTGACGAAATGCTCCATGTACAGACCGCTGTCAAAAATCCTTTAAAGAATGACAACCATGGATATTTCTTCTTAAAAGGAACGGACAGCCGCAGAATAGAGTACGACTACTCTGTTATATTCACTGAATATGCAAAATCCGGTAACGAGGATATAAGGATACGCTACGATG
>JAQUMQ010000123.1 GCA_028718045.1 Actinomycetota bacterium | reverse complement strand
TTTGAAGACAATAAAGGATATGGTACCAAAAAACATTTTTTATGCATAAAAAAGTATGGTCCTTGCCCCATACACAGATTAAGTTTCAAGGGTGTTTTAAGCAACTAAGATGTTTATTTTAAGAGTTGATGCCATATTTTGGTAATGGCTGTTTTTAAAAATTTATTTTTATAAAACGGTATATGTCAAGAAACAATAAAACGATCGGTTCTTTCGGGGAAAGACTGGCTGCAGATTATCTTAAAGATAAAGATTTCAAGATTATCTACAGAAATTACAGATGCAGATTTGGCGAAATCGACATAATCGCACTAAAACGAATCGACCTGGTTTTTATTGAGGTTAAAACCAGATCATGTCTTGATTACGGATTACCTTTCGAGGCAGTAGCAATCAATAAGCTGAAAAAAATAAAGAAAGCTTCGCAATATTTTTTAATGAATAATGAAATCACCGAAAATAAAAAATACAATTTCAGGTTCGATATAGTCTCCGTAATAATTTCGGAAGAGTTAAGGAGTGCGGTCTTGTTCGAAAAACACGATGATGTCATAGATATCAGCAAATTAAAAAAAGGTATCGATTACAGTATCAAGCATTTTACATATGTATAACTTATCTTAGGTTATCATAATTTGTTCATATGGTTTCTATCAGCTGTTTTTACAAAATAAGTTTTTTATGCATATTTAACATCGATTAATTATATACATATATGCATTTGATTAAATTAATAATTATGTATATAATTAATTGATGTTTTTTAAATTAGATAGCTTTTCGTTAATAGGAATAGAAGCAGTAAAAGTCGGCGTGGAAATATATATTTCAAGAGGCATGCCTTCTTTTATAATAGTAGGACTTCCGGATAAATCGATTAATGAGGCTCGCGATAGAGTTAAAGCCTCGATAATAAATTCCGGCTTCACGTTTCCCATGAGGAAAATAATTATAAACCTGTCTCCCGCAGACCTGAAAAAAGAAGGTTCTTTTTATGATTTGCCGATAGCGCTGGCTATTTTGGTATCAAGCGGGCAGATAAATGACAACTATTTTAATTGTTCTTGCTTCATTGGCGAACTATCTCTTGACGGATTGATTAATCCGGTGAGAGGTATACTGTCCATGGCTCAAAAAGCTGCAAGCATAAAAAAGAATTATTTTTTTGTTCCAAAAGGAAATGAAAATGTGGCAGGTCTTATAAAGAATATCAAGATAATAGGGTGCCATGACTTAATAGAATGCATAAAAATATTGGAAAGCAAAGAGGAATTGAAAAAGTATGTTTATATAAGCAAGAAATTCAACGGTGTGCATTCGCGTAGATACGATATTGATTTTTCCGAAGTAAAAGGACAAAGCAGAGCAAAAAGAGCTATGGAAATAGCTTCGAGCGGTTTCCATAATCTTTTGATAGTCGGACCGCCGGGTTCAGGGAAAACCTTACTTGCTCAAAGAGCAATAACTATAATGCCGGATTTAAATTATGATGAAAGTATCGAAGTTACAAAAATATATGGTTTACTGAAAAGACCTAACTGCGAGTTAATTATCGAAAGACCTTTTAGGAATCCTCATCATACAATAAGCGAGCCCGGCCTTATCGGCGGAGGAATTTATCCAAAACCTGGTGAGATAAGTCTTGCTCATAAAGGGATTTTGTTCTTGGACGAATTTTCCGAATTTCCATCAAAACTTTTGGAATCATTGAGGCAGCCCATCGAAAATAAAAGCATAGTTATTACAAGAAATAATACTTCTTACAAGTTTCCATGCAGTTTTATGTTGATTTTGGCAATGAATCCTTGTTTTTGCGGATATTTCGGAGATAAAAATGATAAGTGCAAATGTTCCAAAAAGGAAGTTGAAAGATATTGGAAAAAGATTTCCGGTCCCATACTGGACAGGATAGATATGCAAGTCAATCTTCCAAGATTAAAAGAAGAAGAATTTTTTGGAAATATTTTGACGGAAACTTCCCATGCTATCAAAGAAAGAGTAAAAAAAGCTTTTGCGATACAAAACGACAGATATAAAAATGATATTATTCGCCATAATTCTGAAGCCGGAGCAAGCTATATAAATATTTGGATGAATCAAAATAAGGATTTGGGAAAGATCGTGACGGATCTTTCCAAAAAAACACAACTAACTGCGAGGGGCATATCGAGTTTAATAAAAATATCAAGAACGATTGCTGATTTGGATAATTCGGATGAAATAACTCGGGATCATCTCATAGAAGCTTTTCAGTACAAGATTTTAAGTATTTAAGGTTTCGTTAACCGTTTTTTAACAATAAATACAAAATAAATAAAATCGTCAAAAAAATGATAAGTGAAGAAATAAATTTAAAATTATTAAAATTGTTTTTTGACTTTAAGTTAAAGCCATCTGATTTTATGAATATTTATAAAAAGATCAAAGATCTAAAGGCAACTGCGGATTATTTTTTAAAAAAGAAAAACAAAAATTCGATGTTATTTGACAACGATATGTATCGTCCCAAAAATATACATGAAAATTTAAACTCATTAATAAGATATATCGATAAAAATGCCATAAGTATTTTGAATATATCTTGCAAAGAATATCCCGCACTTTTAAAAGAAATTTATTTTCCCCCACCGCTATTGTTTTGCAAGGGAAACAATGTGAGCAGAAACGATAATATTAAAATCGCGATAGTAGGTACCCGCGATTGCAGCGAGTACGGGAAAGAGGTTGCGGCATATTTAAGCGCACAGTTGTCAAAAATTGGTTTTACGATTGTAAGCGGAATGGCTATCGGCATAGATAAAATAGCACATCAAGAAGCGATAAAAGAAAAAGGCGGAAGCATAGGTGTTCTTGGGACTGGAATAGATATCAAATATCCATATGAGAATAAATATCTTTATGAAAAAATAATCGAAAATGGTGGCATAATCACCGAATTTTTACCGGGAATTCCACCATTAAAAAGTAATTTTCCGGCTAGGAACAGAATAATCAGCGGTATGTCAGCAGGAGTAATCGTAATAGAAGCAAAAGAAAAAAGCGGTGCCCTTATTACCGCAAGATCGGCTATAAAAGAAAACAGAGAAATATTTGCTATACCAGGGAATATATTTTCGGAAAAAAGCAAAGGTTGTCACGCTCTAATCAAAGCAGGGGCAAAACTAACCGAATCTGTCGACGATATTTTAGTAGAGCTTGAAAATTATATAAAAAATCCCCTATATTCAAAATCTATAGATTTTAATAAAATAGAAAACAATAAGATAGAAAACAATAGGAATTTTAAATTAGGTCATTCTAACAACGATAAGTTCGAATCCGGTTTTTTAAACGAAAAAGATGCGCAATTTACTGATTGTGGTAATTTAAAGAAGTTTCCCGATGAAGATTATTCGAAAGTATATAATTGTCTTGGCTATAGAAGTAAAAGTCTGGAAGAGATAATGATCGGTTCCGGTCTTGACGTTAAAAAAACTATTCAGGTTATTACATTTTTTCAGTTAAACAATATAGTAAAAGAAGTAAATTTTAATAATTTCGTTAAAGTCGGCAAAATCTGATTGTTTTTAAGAGGTTTTGGTTTGACTGATTTATTTTGAAATGCAGTTTTATAAATCTTATCAATATTTGATATTAAATGTTATTATAATAATCAATAAAATCTTATAAACCGTTGCAAATGATTACGAAAAATAGTTCATCGAGGGATGATATCAATTATATATTTGAAAAACAAGGAGACAAATAATGTTTGGCAAACGAAAGATTGAAAAGCCAAAAAATCCACTCGGGCTGGTTTTATACGAGTATGACAATATAATAAATAAAGAACTAAAAGATGTATTGAAGTCAATAAACAAAAACAAAAAATTAAACCCATCAAGGACCGGCAGAATTTTTGACAGTGTGTCTTACAGATTAAATTCTTTTAAAGATGGCATTACGAAAGATAAACTGAAAACGGATTACAGATCGGATAAAGCAAGAGATTTGATCATAGACATGTTAAACACAATAAATAATTCTTTTGAAAAGATTAAAAGTGAAAATTTTGATTTACAAAGTCCTGTTTTAAACAATATTTACAGTAATTTCGAATATGCTTTCAATCTAAGGGAAGCAATAAGAAAAAAATTAAAAGATGTAGAGTGCGATTATTCTTAGATATCGTGCTTAATGGCAAGTCAATAACGAAAAGATGAATGCAGAAGAGAGTCTTGAATTATATTTAAAATTTTTAAAATATGAAAAAAATTTAACTCCCAACACGATTCTTTCATACAGAAATGATATTTTGTTAATGCTTGACTATTTTAAAAAAAACAACATATCAGACGTAAAAAAAATTAATTTGGATATTTTCAGAAGTTTTTTAAAGTTATTAGATAAATACCAATATAGCAACAATTCCATAATCAGAAAATATTCGTCTTATATCAATTATTTTAAATTTTTAGAGCGCAATTTTTTAATTGATATTCAGTTAAGCCATCTGATTTCGTTTCCGAAAAAAGAAAAAAAACTTTGTAATTTTCTTTCTGAATCCGAGATCAAATCTTTGCTTGAAAAAATAGACAAAGAAGACAACATAGGTATCAGGGACAGAGCTATTTTTGAATTATTTTATTCAACCGGAGCAAGAATCAGCGAAATAGTCGATATCGATTTAAGTAAAGTAGACTTGGAAAACAGAGAGGTGGAAGTTCTGGGTAAAGGGAGAAATACGAGAATAGTATATTTGAACGATATTGCTTTGGAATCTTTGATCAAATATTTAAATATAAGAAGTTGGTTTTTATTTGAAAAAAGCAGCAATAGTTATAAAAAAAGTAGGTTTTTGTTTCTTAACAGATACGGGAGAAAGCTTTCAACAAGGTACATAAGAATTCTTTTAGATAAATATTTAAAAAAAGCGGAAATCAATAAGAAAATTTCTCCCCATGGCATAAGACATAGTTTTGCGACCCATATGCTTCAGGAAGGTGCCGGAATAAGAGAAGTTCAGGAACTGCTTGGCCACAAAAACATTAATACCACTCAAATTTACACACACTTGAATTTAAAGAAATTAAAAAAGGATTATGAAAAATTTCACCCAAGAGCCGGTCGGCAATAACTTAAAAATTATCATATTATTTGCTCTAAATATTTTATTGTGCTAAAATCATCCAGAAAAAAA
>JAQUMQ010000122.1 GCA_028718045.1 Actinomycetota bacterium | reverse complement strand
GATAGCAAATCAAGAATAAAACCACTAAAAAAACCGTAAAACATTCCGACAATCATATTTTCTTTAAATGTCACGGCTATTACGATAACAAGAATAAAATCAAAATTTATATAATATAATTTCAATTGTTGAGCAAACACTACCTGTAAAATCAAAAAAAATATCAATATAAAAAAATCAAAAATCTTGTCTATAATTTTCATAAAACCAAATTAAAAAATATGAATTTTGTTGGTATTGCCATTTAACTATAATAATCTTCCTCTTTAATATCAACGGCGCCTCTTTACGATACAGCAGCCTACCACTCCAATATAACCAAAACATTTTCAATCGACCTGAAATTCACAAAGGGTTCGATTTCAATTGTTTTGAAGGGATTTTCCTCTGAATTAGACACATTTTTAACTATTCCTATAAGTATTTCAGGAGGAATATGTTTACCAAATTCGGATGTTATTACTATATCACCGTTATATACAATATCTTCCTTGGGTATATAGTTTAAAAAAATTTTTTTGCTCGAACTCCCCTCTATCATTCCCAAGCTCCTCGAAGAAAGAATTCTTGCGCCTATGTTGGTTTGCTGGTCGTTTAAAAGTCTTACCTTGCAAGAATCGCTTGCGCTTAGAATAACGGTTCCGATAAAACCTTTTTCGTTGATAACTCCCATGCCTTCCATGACACCGTCGTTTTTACCGGCATTTAAAGTTATTTCGGACTCCCATTTTTCTTCATTATAACCTATTACTTTAGCGCAAACAGTCTTGTAATTTTTTCTTTGTTTTATGTCGAGCAAATTTCTAAAAGAATTGTTTTCTATTTTCAAATTAATGTTTTCGCTGTAGTCTTTAAGCAAACTTGACTTTTCCCGCTCGAGTTCTTTTACTTTCTGAGAAAGCCCGAAGACATTTTTAACGCTGTCCACCGCTTTTACAAGAGGGTTAAAAGCTGTAAATATCTTTTCCTGCAGCGGCCTGAATATATCCAGGGTTTTTGTCTTTAATCTCTTAATAAAATTTACGTCTTTAAAGCTGGCTGTAATGATTATAAGACAAATTATTATAATTATGCTTATAATTATTATATTTCTTAAACTGTTTCTTGGGGATGTCATTGATTAAATTATAAATTTAAAATTTTGCAATGTCTCTAACGCTTTGAATATTTCAAATATTTTTTAAGAGTTGCAAAATCTTCAGAACATCTGCCGGCCCCAAGTGCTACCGATGCAAGAGGATCGTTTGCAAGATATACCGGGCAATGAGTTTCCCTGCTTACTCTCTCGGCAAGTCCCTTTAACAAAGCCCCGCCCCCGCTAAGCACGATACCTCTTTTCATAATATCTGATGACAGTTCAGGTGGAGTGATATCAAGAACTTCTATTATCGAATTCACTATGTCGGAAACCGTTTTCTCGAGTGCTTTTCTTATCTGCTGACTTGTAACGATTATTGTTTTAGGCAATCCGGTAACAAGATCTCTCCCGTTTATTTCTATCTTTTCTTCGTTTTCAAGAGGAAAAGCCGAGCCTATTTCTATTTTTACTCTTTCTGCGCTTCTTTCACCTAGCAAAATATTATGTTCTTTTTTAAGATAATAGGTTATTGCTTCATCTAATTCGTCTCCGCCGACTCTTAAAGATTGACTTACGACTATTCCCCCAAGAGATATAACTGCAACCTCAGAAGTTCCGCCGCCGATATCCACAATCATCGACCCTGTCGGTTCATTTATCGGTAAATCCGCACCTATTGCTGCAGCGAGAGGCTCCTCAATTATATATGCCGCTCTGGCACCTGCCTGTTCCGTAGCTTCTATTACTGCTTTTCTTTCAACGGCAGTAATACCCGAAGGAACGCATATTACTATTCTCGGCCGTGCAAAAGCCACATTTTTATGAACCCTCTGAATAAAATATCTAAGCATTTTTTCCGTAGTTTCAAAATCAGCTATAACACCGTCTTTTAAAGGTCTTATGGCAACTATATTCCCCGGTGTTCTTCCGACCATTCTTTTTGCTTCTTTGCCCACAGCCAATATTCTGTTGGAATCTTTGTCTATTGCTACAATCGAAGGTTCGTCCAGAACAATTCCTTTGCCTTTGACAAAAACAAGCGTATTGGCTGTTCCTAAATCAATTCCCATATCTCTTCCTACTATATTCAGAAAAAAATCAAACATCAATTCTCCTTAGCTGCTATTTAATGCTATTAAAATTATTTAGATTATATCCATATTCTTTTAAAATGTTTAAAAATTTATAAACCGGCAAACCAACCACATTAAAAAAACATCCGTTTATTTTTCTGACCAACGATGCTCCATAACCTTCTATGTTATATGCTCCTGCTTTGTCTAATACATGCTCATTTGCCAAAAAGTTGTCTATGTCTTCTTTGCTTAATTTTCTTAAAGTAACTCTTGTTTCATCAAAATCCGTCTTAATAACGTTTGTTTTATAATTTAACACACATACGCCTGTTATTACACTATGTGTTTTTCCCGAAAAAAAGCTCAGGAATTTTTTTGCTTCAGTAAAATCCTTGGGTTTAAAATAATATTTATTTTTAAAATAAACGATGGTATCAAAACCACATATAAAAATATCCTTATAATCTTTCGCCAAAATTTTTATTTCATTAATTTTAACATAATCAGCGACATTTTTAGATTTTTTTATACTATTTTCGGTCACGGTAGCATAAGGATCCTGAAAAACTTTTTCATGACAGTCAAAAGGAACGATCACATCGAATTTAATTTTAAGCAAGCTTAGAATAAGCGACCTTCTAGGCGAAGCGGAAGCCAAAATAACCTTAATTTTATTATTTTCTTCTGAAAACATCAGCCAGCAAAAATGCAAGAAGCAATCCTATAATGGCGCCCAACGTGATATTTACATGAATACCAAAACTTACGTCAAATAAATATAAGTTTAAACTCAAGCTGTCTGTACCAACCTTTAGTCCCTGATCAAGAATCGGTACGATATCTTTTAAAACATGACCAAGTATGGCACCTAAAATGCCTCCGGATAATATTATAAAAAAAACAACAATGCCTCTTCTTTTCAAAATCAAACCCTGCTTGAAAAATCAAATAATAATATAAGTAACACAACAATGCGTAAATATATATTTATATTAAAGATATATTTATTTATATGCAAAGAAAAAACAAAACAAATTAATGAAAATCATATAATTCAATATAACATTTTTTTAAATGGTCAATATTTTTTGCTGCTTATCCTGAAAATGTAATAAAATTACAAATAATTGCCAAAAAATATTTTTATTTCTCTTTCCGCGCTTTCAGGAGAGTCGGAGCCATGAATAGAATTGACTGTGATATCCGTACCGTAATCACCTCTTATCGTTCCTTTTCCGGCTTTTGACGGATCCGTGGAACCCATCAGTTCCCGTGCTCTTGAAATTGCATTTTCGCCTTTTATCACCATTATCACGGAAGGGCCGCTCGTTATATAATTTACGAGTTCTTCAAAAAAAGGCTTATGCACATGTTCGCAATAGTGCATATTGGCGATAGTTTTATCTATTTTAAAAACTCTTATTTTTTCAATTTCAAATCCTGCTTTTTCGAACCTTGAAATTATATCTCCGACTATTCTTTTTTTAACTCCGTCCGGTTTTATTATTATAAGGCTTTTTTGATAATTCTTGATGCCGTCTTCGTTTTTATTTATCGTGTTTTCATTTGTGGTTTCCCCCACCGTTTCGTTTTTCTCATCCATTTTTAGGTTCATAGCAGCCTCCCCTATCAATTATTTGCATTTTTAATTATATATTCTAAAATGAGAAACCAAAAAAGACAAAAAAACAGTTTTTGCCTTACTTGCAAGCTTCTTTTTAATGACCTTTAAAAATCCAACCATTATCTTTATTGTACTGATTTGCAATAAGGACATATTTTCCAATCAAGATTCAATGGCCTGCCGCAACTTACGCACGAATTTTTCAATTTTTTTCTGCAATACGGACAAATAAGAAACTCATCCTTTACGTCTCTCCCGCAAGCCGGGCATCTTAAATTTACAGTCGAAAGCATGAGCTCTGTTTTTCTTATTTCAAGATCTCTTTCCATGACATCGTCAATATATTCGGGAGGTCTTAAAATAAGATACAAAATAAGTCCGAGATAATTTAAAACAAAAACAATTATTGCCCAAAAAGGTGCAGGGGCATTTCTTAGTTTTGCATCTCTGAAAGTCCAGTAAACAAATGAAATCCAAACTATTATAAGCATAAAAATAATCCCGTATAGCAAATATTTCCAGATGGGATTAGTAAAAAAATCAATCACATTATTAACATATTTCAGTATATCCATTAAACCTCCAAATCTTCTGCCAAAAAACAAAAAAATCCGATCCAAAATCGCAAAAAATCACATAATAGGCAACTTTATCAAAAATATTTTGATTTAACAAATTCGAGATTGGTTATTGAACCGGTCAAACATATGATATCATCTTTTAATGCAATTTTTAAAGAATATTTTATTGAATTTTCTATGTTGTCAATCTTATAAACAAACTTCGGCATTTTGCGGTTTTCCTTCCTTAACTTTTCCATTTGTTTAAAAGTTTCCGTCTCAAGCTCATCGATAGGAAGACTCCTTTCAGTGCCCGAAGATGTCAAAATAATTAAATCCGATAACCGCAGTATAGAATTTATCATTTCCATATAATTTTTATCTTTAAGAACAGAAAAAATAATTATTTTCCTTTTATCTTTAAAATATTCCTCAAGATTCTGAACTAAATTTTTGATACCTTCGGGATTATGCGAAGCATCGGAAATAAACACCGGATTCTTTCTCATTATCTGAAATCTTCCCATGATATTCGTATGAAAAAGGCTTTCGTTTATTTTTTCCTCGCTTAACCTTTTGTCGAAATCATTGACAAAAAGTTCGCTTAAGGCTATCGCAAGACAAAGATTTGACTGTTGAAAATCTCCGGGCAACGGAAAATAAATATTTCCGTACTCGTTAAAAATCCCCTTAACATCAGCTTTGAATCCTTCAAGGCCTTCATCTTTTACATTCGTTAACTTAAAATCTTTACCCATTATATATAAATCCGATTTTGTATTTTTGACTTTATCCTTAAGGATGCTTAACACAATATTATCAATGCTTGCGGTGGCGACCA
>JAQUMQ010000121.1 GCA_028718045.1 Actinomycetota bacterium | reverse complement strand
AAGAAAGCTGTTGGCCGGTTCGAGACCGCAAACATATTCACCGCTTGCTGCCTGTTTCCATTGAATCAAATAAGGAAGATTGTCATTATTGAATTTTATAAGAATGCCAAGTCCTTCTCCCTTATTAAATTCTTCATTAACCAAAGCCACCTTGCCATATCCGTCTTTATCTGTCTTGATTTTATGAATAAATACCTGTTCCTCAAAATTATCTATAGGCTCGCTGAATTTATTAAAGCTTTTGATTCCCTTCTTTGCATTTTTGTCTATCGGAGAAGTTTCGGTTCCTGCAGGCAGTATTATTCTTGAAGTCGAATCAAGAAGAGGAAATCCCAAATTAATATGATATAAAATCATCAATGGGCTTGTGCTAAAACCTATATTTTCAACCGTATCGTTTATCGTAATCACCGGTTTGTCCGCAAATACGGTAATTTTCCTCGAGAGCTCCAACTTATACTCCAAAGCTTTTACTTCTCTTATTTTGCCTTGAACCCACATCATGTAATCATCTTTTTCCCATTTGCAATCAGCAAAAACATTGTTTGCGGGAAGATTGGAAATCCTTCCATGAAGACCCAATTCTTCATCTCCGTCTATCACCGGAGGACCAAAATGCGTAAGTCCGCATGTTGTCAACAAACCTCCAAAAAATGTTCTGAGCCATTCTGATCCTTTGCTTTCATAATAGATAGGCGAAGTCTCTCTTGCCGCAGATCTCCATGAAATGGGGATATTTTTATAGGTAAGAGATGAAATATCCATTCCCCTGTCAAGCACTACAGTCATTTCTATGCCACCAGGAGTTTTAACATCGACAGCTCTTAAATTCTTGGCAGTTCCATCAGAAAATTCATATAGCTTAACACCTCCAAGTTGAGATACATCCCCAACTTTTTTCAAAAGCTCGGTTTTAGAATATTTTTTTCCAAAAATTTCCATTTTTACCTCCGTTTCAATTAAAAAGGATATTAAAGCATTGAATTGTTAAATCATATGTTGTTTTTTTATAGCTAATGATATCACAACTTAAATTAAACTCTACAGGTCTGTTCTTGAATATACATCGATATCTAGATCCGATAAATGTCCGTTTTTGAATTCGAAATACCCGAGACTTGCAACCATTGCTGCGTTGTCCATGCATAATCTTGGCGGTGGAATATAAATCTTAATATTTTTCTTGCTTGATGCCTGAATAAATTCGTGACGAAGCTTCGAATTTGCGGCTACTCCTCCACTAACAAGAACTTTATTTATATTAAACTTTTCACATGCTTTTATCGTTTTTTGAACAAGAACATCGACGGCAGCCGCCTGAAAACTAGCAGCAAGATCTGGAATATTTTTTTCATTCATAAGCTCGGGAAATTTTTTTGTTCTATAAATCAGAGCTGTTTTAATGCCGCTAAAGCTGAAATTGAAATCCTTACTTTCGAGCATCGGACGCGTAAATTCTACAAAACCAGAATTTGCATTTCTTGAAATCCTGTCGATAACCGGACCTCCCGGATAACCCAGATTCAGATATCTTGCAACCTTGTCAAATGCTTCTCCAACAGCATCATCGACAGTATGGCCTATTTCTTTCATATCCAAGC
This sequence comes from Actinomycetota bacterium, assembly GCA_028718045.1. Classification (GTDB taxonomy): domain Bacteria; phylum Actinomycetota; class Humimicrobiia; order Humimicrobiales; family Humimicrobiaceae; genus JAMDDL01. The sequence continues at coordinate 3,695 of JAQUMQ010000121.1, read as the reverse complement.
CCTCGTTTACGATATAAAGGCTTGAATGCCCGCCAGACACTATTAGGCTTATATATTTTTCTTCGCTATCAAAAACCAAACGATCATCTGCAAGAAAATTAGCAAAAATATGAGCTTTGAGATGATTAATCGCAATAAGCGGAATCTTGTTATAATAGCTGAACGCTTTTGACGCTCCCACACCGACCAAAAGCGACCCAAGCAAACCCGGTCTGTTTGTTACGGCAACAGCGCTTATTTTATGTGAAGAAATATCTGCTTTGTCCAGAGCTTCTTTGATTATAACATCTATCATTTCTATATGTTTTCTTGAGGCAACTTCGGGAACGACACCTCCGTATTTTTCGTGTATTTCGTTTTGAGAAGAAATAACATTCGAAAGTATTTCTTTTCCGTTTTTTACTACTGCCGCACATGTGTCATCGCAGGAAGTTTCGATTCCAAGAATAAACACATCTTCTTTTTCATTTAAAACAGTATCTGGTTTTTTCTTTTTTTCCGTTAAAATCATATAAGGTTCTTATGCTTATAAAAAGCTGGTTTTATTTTTCCCCGAAAGCTATGAAGTCGCGAATATAAACTGGCGATATCGGCAATGACTCCAAACCTTTATCCAAGCTATAATGCGCCATATAATTCAAATACTTTGACTTGGGGTTTATATTTTTTTCATCAATTCTTATTTTTATAAAATCATAACTGTCTTCGATATCTTGTTTTAATTTTTCAAGTAAAATTCTGTAAGATCGAATTCCGTTTCCGGTTATCATTAATATACTTTCTTTTTTGGAACCGTTGGCTGTTGTTTTATCTTTCGCAAATGACTTGCTGTCTTTATAAAAATCATTCTTTTCATATATTTGGTCATTGCATTTAAAGCATCGCAAGTAATCCAAAATAAACAATTTCCGGATAATTTCAGGAAATTTTTTGCTAAATTCTTCTGATTTCAAAACGCAATTCTCATATCTTTTTAATAGATGGTACCGGTTGCTCCTAAAATCAAATTCATAAATCTGCCCTGTATCTTCTTTATTGCTTCTTATCTCATAAATACTAAAAAAAAATTCATTATTTCTAACATCCATCAAAGGCATAATAAATACTTTTAGGGATTCCGATTTTTTTTGCGCAATACTTTCAATGTTTTTAAGCATGCACTGAACGGAAAAAACGTCAAGAGCATTAAAACCTATTGCCGGTTTTTGGGAAAGCATCGAAAATATTTTTACGATGCTCATGCTTATTCTTCCACCCGTAAAATTGCCTGGACCAAGATTTACGGCAAACAAATCCACATCTTTTATGGATTTGTTTGAATTTTTTAATACGGTATCGAGGTTACCAATAATATTTACCATATGTCGGCAGCTTTTATCGTCTTTGATCTCAGATATTATTTTACTGTTTTCGCTTAAGCTTATACCAAGCACCTCGGTTGTGCTATCCACCGCCAGAATTGTCTTCATATTTATCTTTTTTATTTTTAAAATATTCTCAAATTTTATCTCTTGTTTTGATTGAACCTATTTTTATTCCAGACTGCCTTGATTAAGTAAAAACAATTTTTTTTGGTATGCATTTTAAACACTATGAAAAATCAAACAAACATGGTATTTTTCAACATTTCTATCTTGCTTATCCAATAAGCATCCGATGCCGCAAAAGTTATTTTCCTCTTCTGATTGATGCCATCAAAATTTTTCCCTGAAACAATATCTTCAAAAAAATATTCAAATTTTATTTCAAGAAATTTTTTACAAACAATTTCTTTAACGAGGCTTCCCCACTCGATCAAAGTAACGGTCTTTGAGTCATATAAATACTCTTCAATGCCAGTATCCGTTATATCCTTAAGGCTGTCAATCCTGTAAAAGTCGCAATGAACCAGCTTAAGATCAGCTCCGTTTTTATTGAAATCGTAAATATTCATCAATGTAAAACTTGGGCTTGACATATTTTCTTTTATTGCCAAACCTTCTGCTATGCCTGAAATAAAAGTCGTTTTACCTCCGCCAAGTTCACCTAGAAAAAAAATAACATCTCCGGCAGACAAAAACCCTGATAATTTTCTGCCGATTTCTTTTGTTTGTTCAGACGATGATGTTATAAAATTCAACCTCATTTAAAAAAGCCCCATTTGTTCCGTAGAAGATTTTTGATCTTCATCTATCGAAGTTTCTTGTCCGTTACTGACCGCATTGCTTTTTATTTCAGCTTTAGCCAAATTTTCTGATGCTTCAGTTTCATAAGTGCTTCTTGTTGATTTCATATTTTTTACCCTATGCAGCTTGAAACTATCTTCGGCAATTATGTCGAGATCGGAGTTTTTCGATTCAAGCATTTTTATAACTTCTGCAGCCCTTTTAAAATCAATCTTTAGGATTTCCATTCTCGAAGGAGTATAAATTGCGGCTGCGGGATGATTTATCGGTAATATATATGTGTTGCCAATCTTAAATATCCTACCCCGAAGCCCCGTGATCCCCTCTTCTGTGTTTAAAAGCAGCTGAGTCGAATATTTCCCGAGAGTGCAAATAACTAAAGGCTCTATGATTTCTATTTGTTTAAACAGATAGTTCTTGCACGAATTTATTTCTTCGATTCGTGGATCTCTGTTTTGCGGTGGCCTGCATTTTAAAACATTGGCAATAAAAATTTCATTTCTGGTAAAACCTATCGAGCTTAGCAAAACATCAAGCAGTTTTCCTGCTTGACCCACAAACGGCTTACCCTGTAAATCTTCATTTTTGCCAGGAGCTTCTCCGACAAACATTAATTTTGAATTTGCGTTACCGCTTCCAAAAACAAAGTTAGTTCTTGTTTCGGATAGCTCGCATTTATCGCATTTTTTTATCGAATAAAAAAAATCTTTTAATTTTTCACGTCTTTGCGTATTTTCCATATAAAATATAATAACAAAGCTAAAACATCACGGATAGAATTAAATTCAATTATAAAAGTAAAATCCAAATCATGAAAATATAATTTTAAAAAATTTTTTTTATTTACGCTTTATTGATGTCAATAATTAAAATTTTAAGTATAATATCATAAAACAAAGTATAAAAACTTAATTTCTGATTAGCTACTATAATTTTTTAAAACTTTTTTCTTAAAATGCAATGAAAATTAAAAGCATATACCTGTTGACGACAATTTTAATCATGAGTATCATGGTGCCGGCATTGGTATCAGGATGTTTAAAAAAAGAGCCTGTTTCGATCGAGGGCATAATCCTAACAGCCAGTATCGACGAAAATGGCAATCCTACGGCAGAAACCGATCATTTCAGTGAAGGCACCAAAGAAATATTTCTTGTAATAAAAATAAAAAATATGCAAAATACCGATAATGTTTCCGTTAAGTGGACTTATCTTGACAAAGATCTTGAAATTGACAGCAAGAGTTTTACACCGGAAGATGACTTTACCGGCAATAAAATATTCAAAATAATAATATCCCAAGGATTTGCTTATGGAAAATATGAGGTAAGTGTATTTTTAAATGGCCGACAGGCAAAAATTATCCCTTTTAAAGTGAACTGATGTCGGTTTCGCCATTAGTTGAAAACCATCCCACGCAATCATCGCATTAACTATAACCTTGAAGTAAGTTATTTCTGACTGGCTATATGAGTGTTTAAACCAAGCTTAAGCTTAAACTAATGCTTTCCCGCTTTTAATCCTGTTTAT
>JAQUMQ010000120.1 GCA_028718045.1 Actinomycetota bacterium | reverse complement strand
GATCTCTAGGACTTGTCACTGCAGGAATAGGAACCGCGATCAATAAAATTGCCTTCCAATTTGGCAGCATACCTGTCATCGGGACAATAATTTTAATCGTTGGCCTCATTTTCGGACATATATTCAATATAGGAATAAATATACTTGGAGGTTTTGTCCATACAATGAGACTGCAATATGTCGAATTTTTTTCAAAATTTTATGTCGGAGGCGGAAAACCCTTCGAAGCATTAAAAGAAGAACATAAATATATATCCATAAAAGATTAATTAAACGTTAAATAGGAGGAAAAATGTCGGACAGTGCTCTTGGAATATTATTGGCTATAATAGGCTCTGGACTTGCAACGCTACTTGCAGGTATAGGCTCTGCAGTGGGAATAAGCTTTCCTGCAAAAGCAGCAGCAGGAGTAATTTCTGAAGATCCTTCAAAATTCGGAGGCTTATTTTTACTTGTAGTTTTACCTGGAACTCAAGGTTTTTACGGATTCGTTGCAGCTTTTCTTATAATCGGTAAAATTGCACAAATATCAACCATGCTGCAAGGTCTTCAACTTCTGGGTGCAGCTCTGCCAGTCGGAATCGTCGGTTTCTGGTCTGCCATATATCAGGGAAAAGTTGCAGCCGCAGGTGTTAACCTTGCCGCAAAAAGACCAAAAGAAGTGATAAAAGGCGTTATATTCGCCGCAATGGTGGAAACATACGCAGTTTTAGGACTTTTGATCAGTTTCTTCCTGATAAACGCAGTAAAACTTTAAGATCAAATTAAGGATTGGATCATGATTAAGACGGATAATGTTTCAAAAAAACTTATAGAAGACGCTGAAAGCAAAAAACAAGAAATCCTTTTAAAGGCAAATCAAAAAGCAAGTTCGATTTTAAAAGAAGCAGACGAAAGAAAAAAAGCAATAATGACTGGCGGCAAGATTCTTGCAGATGAGGCATACAAGCATGAATATGATTTTATTATTGCTCAGTTTAATTCACAATTAAATCAAAAACTTCTTACAGAGAAAATTAAAATAGTGGAAGACGTGGTAAAAATAATAATAAACAGACTTGAAAATATCGATATCGCAGATCTTAAAAAGGCTCTTATAAAATTTGCCGGCAATATAAATGTAAAAAATGGTGTTTATCAGATTGGAATAAATGAAAAAAGGATAACTGATGCAGTAATTAGTGAGGTATTTGAAAGCATGTCACTGACAAAATCAGAAAAAAAACCTAGCTTTGACAATGGGATAAAAATAATTGACGGGAGAAAAGAATATTACTTCTCGGAAAAAAATTTGATCGATGCCGAAGCTGAGGAAACTAAGATGGAAATCTCAAAATTATTATTTGACTGATTGCCGTACTTTTTTAGCTTTATTAACTTTAAAATTACAGGCATTGGTTTTAAGTTTATGAAATATAAGGATAGATATATTAGTGATGGAAAAGACACTTAATATTGAACTCAAAAAATATGAGCTGGCGGATGATAGCGATTATCTTTATACATGTGCCGAACTTAAGGTCAGAGAACAGGAATTTATAGATAATTCGAAGCTCGAAAGAATGGTTGGTTCAAAGGAAGTAGATGATTTTCTTAAAGTCCTTCAGGAAACTGTGCACAGTAAAAAAATAGCACTTATCGATGATGATAAAAATATGGATCTTTTCATACTGAAATCATACGAAGAAACGATAGATTTTCTTCAAAAGAGACTGCAAGAAAAACACATGATAATTATATATGTCCTTTTCATGGAAGAATATTTAAATAATTTTAAATTAATTTTAAAATCCTCTCTTTTAAATATTAATCTTGAAAATCTTTTCATACCATTAACTTTTTCTTATGAAGAATTAAGCGAATATATGAAAAAAGACATATCTTACGAAGAAAATTTTGATAACAATGCTGTGTTGCAACCGATAATATTCAAAACAATAATAAAAGAACTGATTAATATAAAAAACAAAACACTTCAAGAAATTGAGACCGGAAAAGAAAGCAAAATAAATTTCAGAAAAATCGAAATTGACTTTGAAAGAAAATTTATAAGTGCGATATCTAACGAAATACTTAAAACCGGCAGTACAATGCTTTGCGATTATTTAAAGCACTGGATCGACATACAAAATTTAAAAAATATGAACAGGATTAAATATATTGGTGAAAATTTAAAATATGCAGATTTTCTTTATCCCGGCGGTATGATTGATATCGACAGTCTTAAAACGCTTGAATTCGAAAATCCTGATTATTGGGTAAAAGCACTCGAGAAGTCATGTTACGGTGAAATAATTATAAAGGGTATTCATTCTCTTTATTCTTACAATACCTTCTTTTCGTTCGAAAAAAACGAGAGTATTTTTTATCTTAAATTTTTTGATTCAATAAAATATTGCATTTCTAATGTTGAAAAGATATTTGCTTTCTTTTTAAGAAAAAAAATCGAACTTATCGTTGTCAACATGATTTACATGGGTATCAAATATCATGCAGAAAAAAGAAATATTTCTCATAAGGCGGAATTTTTAAGTGAAAGCTAAAATAGCAGCATTCGGGGAAAAAGACATAATGCTTATTTTTAAGGCAATAGGCATAGAAGTTTACCCCGCCAGCAAAAATTTAAAACTTGAAGAACAACTTGAAAAACTTGTAAGAGAGGGATATGCTGTCATATTTGTTACGGAGACTGTCGCAATTCAGATAAATTCGGTAATTAAAAAATATATGAATAAAACCCTGCCTTCGATCCTTATAATCCCCGGTCTCGGAGAAAAACAAAATTATGCAGTCGAAATACTAAGGCAGGCAATAGTCAAGGCTATGGGTGTTGATTTATTTTTAGGAAATTAATCTATAAAAATTATTTTTTAAGTAATCAGGAGTAACCAAATGGAAAAAATTGGCAATATAGTTAAAGTTGCCGGTCCTTTAGTGGTAGCACAAAATATGTCAGGCGCTAAAATGTACGATGTTGTCTTTGTTTCTGATAATAGGCTGATGGGAGAAATCATTGAAATAAATGGTGATCTTGCATCAATTCAAGTTTACGAAGAGACCGGAGGCATAGGAGTCGGCGAACCTGTTTTCCCTACCAATTTCCCCTTAACGGTAGAACTTGGACCCGGCCTTATCGAATCAATTTATGACGGCATTCAAAGACCGCTTGATGTGATATTCGAACAAAAAGGTGACTTTATCACGAGAGGAATCCAGGTTCCTGCATTAAACAGACAAAGGAAATGGGATTTTTTCCCGATTGCAATAAAGGGGCAGGAAGTAAGCGAAGGTGATTTTCTGGGCTATGTCAACGAAACCAGCCTTGTAAAACATTACATAATGGTACCACCGGGACTGTCAGGTAGAGTTTTAAGCATATCTTCGGGGTCCTTTACAATCGAGGAAACAATTGCAATTATCGAGAGTAAGGACACAAAAACAAACATAACCATGATACAAAAATGGCCTGTTAGAATCCCAAGGCCATACAGAGAAAAAATTAATCCTACAATTCCCTTGTTCACAGGCCAAAGAGTGATCGACATGTTCTTTCCTATCGCAAAAGGCGGTACGGCGTGCGTACCTGGACCTTTCGGTTCGGGAAAAACAGTAATACAGCACCAGCTTGCAAAATGGATAGATGCGGAGGTTATAATATATATAGGTTGCGGAGAAAGAGGAAACGAAATGACAGAAGTTCTTCTTGAATTCCCTGAATTAAAAGATCCGAAATCAGGCGAACCGCTAATGAAAAGAACGGTACTGATAGCCAATACTTCGAATATGCCGGTAGCAGCAAGAGAAGCCTCGGTTTACACCGGAATAACGATAGCAGAATATTTCAGAGATATGGGATATTCGGTTGCGTTAATGGCGGATTCCACATCTCGATGGGCAGAAGCAATGAGAGAAATATCCGGAAGACTCGAAGAGATGCCTGGTGACGAAGGTTATCCTGCATACTTGGGAGCACGTCTTGCTTCATTTTATGAAAGAGCCGGTTGTATAAAATGCCTTCAAAAATTAAATGAGCTTGAAGGCGCAATAACCGTAATAGGTGCGGTATCCCCTCCTGGCGCTGATTTATCTGATCCTGTCGTTCAGGCAACATTAAGAGTCGTGAAAGTATTCTGGTCACTTGAAGCCCGCCTAGCATATGCAAGGCATTATCCGGCAATATCATGGCTTAATTCATACTCCCTTTATAACGATAACATAAAAGATTACGTGATAAACAATGTAAGGGAAGACTATTTTGATATGCAGATCGAAGCTATGAATCTTCTCGAAAAGGAATCAGAGCTTGAGGAAATAGTAAGACTTGTAGGAATAGATTCTCTGTCAGGTCAAGACAGGCTTATACTACTTACAGCAAAAATGATCCGGGAAGATTTTCTTCATCAAAATGCATATCATGATGTGGATACTTATTCGACAATCGACAAGCAGTACAAAATGATAAAAATAATTATTTATTTTTATAACCAGGCACAATACCATTTAAAAATGGGTGCAGATATCGAACAGTTGGAAAATATGGCAATAATGGAAAAAATAGCAAGAATGAAATACATTCCAAACAATGAAACAGCTCAGATTGACTTGCTTAAAACGGAAACAGATGATGAGCTTAACTTACTGATTAAGAAATAAAAATAACAAGAGGTTAAAAATGTTAAAAGAATACAGAAGCATTACAAACATATCAGGTCCCTTGATGGTTGTTGAAGAGGTCGAAGGCGTAAAATATGAAGAGCTTGTTGAAATAAAAATGGATGACGGAACTTCGCGAAACGGCAGAGTGCTCGAAGTAAACAATGACAAGGCGCTGATTCAGGTTTTTGAAGGAACTACAGGAATAGACACCGAAAAAACAAGTGTAAAGTTTACGGGAAAAGGTATTCATATGTATCTTTCTTCTGATATTCTGGGAAAAATTTTTAACGGTCTTGGAAAACCAAAATCTGAAAGAGACAGAATCCTTCCGGAGAAAAGTCTTGATATAAACGGATCTCCGATAAATCCTTTTTCAAGAGATTATCCCAATGAATTTATCCAAACCGGGATTTCCGCAATAGATGGCCTCAACACTCTGGTAAGAGGACAAAAACTTCCGGTTTTTACGGGATCCGGACTGCCTCATAACAGGATTGCAGCACAGATTGCAAGACAAGCTGCTGTTCTTGGCAAAGAAGAGGAATTTGCGGTTGTTTTTGTGGCTATGGGCATAACTTTCGAAGAATCCCAATATTTTATAGAGGATTTCAGAAAAACAGGTGCAATAAACAGATCGGTGCTAATACTTAAC
>JAQUMQ010000119.1 GCA_028718045.1 Actinomycetota bacterium | reverse complement strand
CAGAGTTGCCATTTTCTTTTTATTTTCCATGTAAACGGTTATGTAAACGCTTATGTAAACGCTTATATCATATTGGATTACTTTTTATTTGTCAACAGGTTCATTTAAAAGTTTCATTTAAAAGATTACGGCAAGTTTTTTGTATGAATTCTTGAGTATGTCTCTTTTTTTGCGTAAATTCTTTTAAGGGTTTTGACTTCCGGTTTTTATTAAGTCCGGATATTGCTCCAAATATAATCCTATTGGCACTTGCCTCATTTTCAAAACATCCTATCGGTCTTGTTCTTCTTCTTGCTTCCCCAAATGATCTTTCTATTATATTTGTAGTTCTTATCTTTTCTCTTATATTTTTAGGAAAGTCAAAAATGACAAGAAGATATTTGATGCCTGTGGAATTTCATTCAAAGATTCATAATCTTTTTGATTTCAAAATCATAAACAGGAGTACCGCCGCTTTTCGACGTTACCCATGAAGCTAATTTATTTGCTTTAACACTGATAACATCTATCGGATCGCCTTTTAAGTAATGGATGACTACGGCTGCCGTAAAAGCATCCCCTGCTCCTACTCTGTCAGCTACTTCATAAGGATATGAGGGTGACTGACAAATATTTTGCTTATCAATTAAAATACTTCCTTCCTGTCCCTTTGTTAAGCAAATCAGGTCTAAACCATAACTGTCTATCAAAAATTTACATGTTTCTTTTTCGTCATAGCTTTTGCCGATATCGAACAAAGTCCTCAATACCTCCAATTCATCGGAATTCAACTTTAATATATCCGTGAGTTTCAAAGAATCATTAATTATGCTTTTATCGTAAAAGGATTGTCTTAAATTAATGTCATATACTTTAACTGTGTTTTTACCCATCTTCTCCAACAAGCTTATTATGGTATTTCTTGATATCTTGTTTCTTTGCGCAAGCGTTCCGAAACATATCGCATCGGTATTTTCCATAAATAAATCAAACTTATTGTCCCATTGTATGTAATCCCATGCTACATCCTCTTTTATTATGTAATTCGGTTGATCTTTTTCGTCAATTTGCACTTCGACAACACCGGTTTTTTTCTCGCCATCGATTTGGATAAAATCCGTCGGCAGTCCCAAACTTGTAAGATGTTCCATTATTTCCCTTCCATATTCGTCGTCTCCGATTCTGCTCACAATTATACCCTCATGACTAAGAGCTGAAATGTGGTAGGTAAAATTCGTCGGAGCACCTCCAAGCTTCTTAACATCCGGGAAAACATCCCACAATATTTCGCCCATGCCTAAAACTTTAAATTTTTTTTCCATAGCTTTTTATTATATCAAAGCCAAGCATTATTTGGCATATGTCATATTATACGTCTTTCTTGGCTGACCCGGTTGAAAATTTATTAGTTATTATAATTCCTGTTAATATCAAAGCACTGCCGATCCAGAAAAGCCATGAAAATTTTTCATTTAAAATGACAAGGGAAAGAATAACTGCAAAAACAGGTGTAAGATAGATATAAATCGAAATCTGTGATGCCGGAAATGCTTTTAAGCACATAAACCAGATAGAGTTAGCGATACCGATCATGGTAATACCAAGAAAAATCATCAATGCGTTTATCTGCCAGCCTGCCGTCGATATTTCCGAAAAACCAACCGTGAAAACAGTAAGTATTATTTGTAAAACTGCCCCAAAAAATAATGCAAGCACGATAACGATCAACGGATCATTCAAATAAAGTATTTTTTTTCCAAGCACAGAATAAAGCGCAGTAGAAAAAGCTGCAAGCAATGAAAATAAAATTCCAATAAAATTTACGCTTCCGGAACCGATACTCATAGAAAATCCCTGATTAAAGACAACAAGCAAAACACCGCCGACAGCAAAAACTATACCTATAATACTCAATGGTTTGATGCGTTCCTTAAGAATGAACGCTGAAAGGATAACTATAAACACAACATTATTTGATATAAGAACAGCATTTACAGAAGCAGGGATGCGTGCCAACGCGCTGAATGTCAAAATCTGATACAAAAAAAATCCTAAAGCACCAAGTCCAAACGATACAAGTACATCACGATATGAAAGCTTAAATATTTTTTTTATTCCACCAGTAAAAACCAAATAAATAAAAAAACTTACGAAGCCGGATGTTAAAGTTACAGCCGAAAGCTGGAAAGGATGAACTTTTTGTAAAATAATTCTTCCCAAAGGATGTCCGATTGCCCAAAAAAATGACACTATCAGCATCAAAAAGTATTCGATGCGAATCCCGTTTTTTTTGCCTGCCATAAAATACCTTCTGGTTTTTGATTCCAAGTTATGTATATTTAATAATCTACTCAAAAAAAATGCAAATATCTGCTTTTTATTAAATATCTGCTTTTTGTTATGACTTCAGCAACAGACCGTCAAGTTGTTGCAATGCTGTCACGACTGATACAATCAAAGAAATTAGACAACTTCCAAAATGCGCACCGACTAAAAAAATAAGAGATAGTAAACAAAGTTTTTTAAGATAAATTCATAAAATTACAAAAACTTTTTTATCGATTATTTTGATTTTTTAAATTTTGCTATATATAATGTTTAAAGAATTTTCAAGAATGAGTGAAATTCTCTACCGGCGGTAAAGCCCGCAAGCGAAAGCAGACTTAGTTAAATTCTAAGGCCGACAGTTAAAGTCTGGAAGGGAGAAAATTTCAAGGCTGATTTTATTTAATTACATTACATATATAATAATGCCATGGATTTTCTCCATGGTTTTTGTTTTTTAAAGGTGCTTTTACATTTTTATGATAATACGTGAAAATACGTGAAAAGCTAAAAACAAATTTTACATTTAAATAAAATAATTAAGACAAAAATGAAAAAATAAACAATGCAGTTTGTTTATAGTTCATTAAAATATAACAAAAATAAACAAATTTCACTTATTGACAATATATTTTGCAAGATCTAATAAATTAATATGAGCACTGATAAAGACGTTTTCAGCAAAGAAGATAAAAAGTTCATGAATATAGCTTTCCGACTGGCAGAAAAAGGCAGGGGAACTACAAATCCAAATCCTATGGTCGGAGCATTGATTGTAAAAGATGACATGATTATATCTTCCGGCTATCATAAAATGTCCGGGACCGACCATGCCGAAATAAATGCCATCAAAAATGCGAAAAATATTCCAGAGGGTTCGAAAATCTATGTTACTCTGGAACCTTGCTCATTTTACGGAAAAACTCCTCCTTGCACCGAGGCAATAATTAAACATAAGTTTTCGGAAGTCATTATAAGCAGCCTTGACCCAAATCCGAAAGTTAACGGAAAAGGCGCCGAAATACTTAAAAAGGCCGGAATCAAAGTCAGGACTGGTTTGATGTGTGAAAAAGCCGAGAAGCAAAATGAAATATTTTTCAAACAAATACGGCTTAAAAGACCCTTTGTTTGCGCAAAAATTGCCTCCACTATCGATGGAAAACTTGCCGCTTCGACCGGAAATTCCCGATGGATAACCGGAATTACATCCAGAAACACAGTGCAAAAATTAAGATTTGAATACGGTTGTGTTCTGACGGGAATTGGCACGGTAATCAAAGACAACCCATTTCTATGCCCGCGAAAAAACATTGCCAAAACCTTTGATTTGAAAAACCTGAATGCTTTCGAAGAAAATATGATCAGGAAATATATAGTCGTCGAAGATTCCGAAAGTCATATAAAAAAGAAACTTTCATATTCAAAATTTTTAAGAGTTGTTCTTGACGGCAATCTCATTATAAATCAGGATTCAAACATAGCAAGAACTTCCAAACTGGTAAAAACGATCATTTTCGTTTTGAGAAAAGCGCAAAGAAACAAAAGCAACGCCGATAAAATCAAGCAATTAAAATTAATGGGGATAGACATAATAGCAGTTGGGAAAAACGAAAAAAATGGCTATCTGAACCTTAATGAAATTATAGATTGTTTGTACAATAAATATGAAGCAACTTCGATTATGGTCGAAGCCGGCCCAAGTCTTGTAACTTCATTTTTAAAAGAGAAACTCATAGACAAATTCGTTTTGTTTTTGGCACCGAAAATAATCGGAGGCAAAAATGATTATAATATGTTTGCCGATTTAAACATAAAATATATGAAAGATGCGTTGAATTTAAAATTCGATAAGATAAAAAACAGCGGCAAAGATTTGCTTATCGAGGCATATCCTTTATATTAAATTCGTCGACCGGCATGTAAGTGATTGCAAATAAATAAAAGATATATAAAGAACATAAGAGCTTATATAAATAAAAATTACAGAATGAAAAATTAATAATAAATCTTATCAAAATGTTTACGGGGATAATAAAAGAAGTCGGAAAATTAAACAAAGCCGTAAGAATTAATACCGGGCTTGAAATCGAGGTCTTGAGTTTCTTGCTTACAAGAGATATGGAGCCCGGCGACTCTGTTTCGGTAAACGGCTGTTGCCTGACAGTAAAAAATTTTTCTGCCGGAAACAGTTTTAAGGCCGATGTCTCGTTTTCGACATTAAAATCGACTACATTCGGATCCCTTAAAACCGGACATTATTTGAATCTTGAAGACGCATTAAAACCAAACGACAAACTCGGAGGGCACATATTAAGCGGACATATAGATGATGTGGGTAAAATAATTTTAATATCAAAGCAAGGTGATTTTTATGAAATCAAAATAAAAATACCAAAAGATATAGTACCGTTTTCTGCGCCAAAAGGTTCCATATCGATTGACGGCATAAGCCTTACGATAGCCGGTATTTCAAATGAAATTATAAGCCTTACCATAATTCCCTATACTTTCGAAAATACGAATCTGAAACATAAAAGAGCGGGAGAGAAAATAAACATTGAAGTGGATCTTATGGCAAGATATATTCTTAACATGGCAAAATATGGCAACGCTCTTTCAGGAAGCATGCTATCAAGCCCGCAGGATTCCTTAAACATACTGAAAATGTATGACATGGTCAACGATATCAAAAATAAAAACAGCGGAAATTTAAGCTTGGAGGAAAAGTTAAAAAAATATGGATTTAAAAAATGATATTTTAAACAAAAACAGCAATTTTAAAAATAACGGTTTAAAAGACAACCGGGGTAATCTTAAAAACTCGAGTATTTTTTCGAGACTCGATGAAATAACAAAGGAAATGAAAGCAGGAAAAATACTGGTCATTGTCGATGATAAAGGAGAAGAGGCAGAAGGAGTTTTATTCCAGGCAGCAGAAAAAGCGACAATCGAATCTGTTAATTTTTTTATTAACTACGGAAAGGGATTGCTTTATCTTGCTTGCGAACAGGAAAGGCTTGAAAAATTA
>JAQUMQ010000118.1 GCA_028718045.1 Actinomycetota bacterium | reverse complement strand
TTCGTAGTCCAGAAGCACATCCAGCAAATCTATAAATTGATTGTTATTTGCTTTTTTCAAAGTGATGCGATAACTATCAAAAAAAGCTTCATATACGGCAAAAGCAGTTTTTTTCGTCTCGTTTTCCAGAAACTCAAGAACAGCTTGGCGTATGAATGCTTTGTAGCAGTGACCTCTTGAAACATCTTCGAAGACTTCCAGTTCGTCGAAAAAATGATTTATGTATTTTTGTAAATTGTTCATACAATACAATTATTCATACGATATCGGTCTTTATCTTATCACCGGTTTATTTTACGGCAAATTTCTGTATAATCTTTTTAAACGGTGACATCAACTTTATCAGAATCTCGCCATATTTTGAATAATATAATTTAAAAAGAAAAGCTCTTTTGAATGATTTGCCTCCGTAAACTCTCCATGGAAATCTTCTGTAACATTTTATTATTTCTTTTCTGCTAAACATCGGAAGTTTTAAAATTGTATCGGTTCTGGAAACAAATTCTTCGTCTTCTCTTTCCTTCTCGATGAAATTGTTTTTTACGCAAGTGTCATATAAAGGAGTTCCCGGGTAAGGTTCAAATATATATATAACCAAACTGGAGGGTTGAATTTTCCTGTTAAGATTTACGGTTCCCATATGAATTCCGGCCGTTTCGAAAGGAAATCCCACGATATTAAACGTTTTTGTCTTAAGTCCGACTTTTTTTGCTAGAGCAAATGCTTCTTCTATTTTTTGATTGCTCATCGGCCTGTTCAGCACTTCTTTTCTAAATTTTTCGTCGCCCTGCTCAAGACCCATTGCGATCCTATAGCATCCGGCATCTTTGAGCATCTTAAGTATTTCAAGCGTAAGGTTCTCGACACGTGTATTTATTTCAAAAGGATATCCTATCTCATCTTTGTATATTGCGCAGAATTCTTCGACATATCCCTTGTTTATGGTAAACACGTCATCGTTCAAATAAACGGATTTTACTTTATATCTGGTAATGACGTCCTTTATTTCGGCTATTACATTTGCTACGCTTCTAAATCTTACATATTTTCCTTCCGCTATCTTTCTTAATCCGCTATTTGCACAATATGTGCAGCTATAAGGACATCCTCTCGAAGACATAAACTCCGCCCTGTCATAATCAGAATAAACAATTTTCTGAAAATCAAAAAGTTCTCTGTCGACAAACGGCAATTTGTCCAGATCCTCGATAAAAGGCCTGCTCGGATTTGAATATATGTTACCGTCTTTCTTAACCCAGATATTTTTTATTTTCGTAATATCTTGATTGTTTTCGAGAGCATCTGCAAGCTCGAGAAGCGCATATTCTCCTTCGCCCACACAAATTGCATTTAAAAAATCGGTTTTTTCAAGCTCATAAGGTGCAAGCGAAATATGGGGACCTCCGCAAATAGTAAAAATGCCATACCCGCTTATGTCTTTCAGCAATCTTTTTATATATTTAAACTGAAAACTGACGGTAGTAATACCTATCAAATCAGGTTCGAATTCTTCTATTTTATTCAAAAGAGGTTTCGGATCGTAATTGCCATATAAATACTGAAGAGCGGTTTGATGACCGCCTTTCTTCAATACGGAAGACAAAAAACCAAGCCCGTAATGATAACTTAAAGCTCCGCCTCTTATATTAATATCGGGATAAACGAATAAAACTTTCATATCGGCACCGCTTTCTCAATTCGATAATTTACGGATAAATTGTCTCCTGACAAATAAAAATAACCAACGAACTTTAATAAAAATTAAATTGGCAAAATATCTAATTCAAGCACCATATTTAGTTCAAGAAAAATAACTTTCAAAATAATATTTTAAAATAATATTCTTTTAAAATTAGTTAAGACTATTATAAAACAATATAATAATAAATTTGAATTATTTTATTACTTTCGTTTCTGTTTGCAAGAATTTTTTATTATTTTTTTTATTATGTGTCTTTATTACGACAAATATTAAAAAGCATTTTTTGCTATTTTTTATAATTTTTATAATTTCGGCAACTCAAAAAAACAAAGATGAAATCCCCATATAGTCATATGGAATATCCTTATTCCCAAAGAAAGGAAGATTATCCTGCTTGCTTAATTGGTTGTTTGATTGGTCGCTTGGTTGGCATCGATAATAGTCGGCTGTATTTATTGGTCGATCAGATAAATGTTTGTTTAATCTTACGGCCTTGAATCAATATAATCTTTCAAAGCTTCTTTCCACGAACGCAGATCTTCAAGCCCCAATGCCCTTAAATTTTTATTGTCAAGAACGGAATATGCGGGTCTTTTTGCTTTTGCCGACAACTCGTCGCTTGTTATGGGTAAGATATTGACATGCAATCCTGCCAGTTTAAATATCTTGAGTGCGAAATCATACCATGAGCATTGCCCGGTATTTGTCATATGATACAGCCCATATTTTCCCGTATGGATAAGCTCATATAATTTTTTGGTTAAATCCTCGGTGCTTGTAGGAGTAAGTATCTGATCGTTTACCACTTTTATTTTCTTGCCTTCCCTGGCATTTTTTATCATCAGTTCCACAAAATTACTTCCCTTTACCATACTTCCGGCATGACCGTAAAGACCGCAGGACCTTATCAGATAGTATTTTTTAAGCATATATTCAATTATGTATTCTCCGGCCAGTTTGGAAATGCCATACAAGCTGACGGGACCGGGACAATCATCTTCATCATACGGCGTTCTTCTTTCAACATCGGCTCCGAAAACGAAATCCGTACTGAAATGCATGAGGGCAATATCGTATTCCTGACAAACTTTGCATAAATTTTTGACTCCCGCCGCATTTACGGCAAAAGACGGCTCGACTTCGTCCTCGCATAGATCAACCTGATGGAAAGCTGCCGTATTTATTATAAGATCCGGCTTAAGTCTTGTCAGAACAAGCTGGCATTTTTCAGGATAACATACATCAATTTCGTCTTGCGTAAGACCGATTATATCTTCGCCTTTATCTTTAAAATATTTCATGATATCCGTTCCAAGCTGACCATTTGAACCTATCAATGCTATCTTCAATTTATCTCCAAACTTAACTTTATTTATTTTTTAAAGAATAATAATCAAAAATGGCAGAAACTATTTTTTTTGAAGCCTTGCCATCCCCGTAAGGATTGTTATCTGCGATCATTTTTTCGTAATCAACTTCGTTATCAAGCAAAAGAGAAGCATTGTTTATTATGCTTTGCGTGTTTGTGCCGATTAATTTCGATATTCCGAGATCGACGGATTCAGATCTTTCGGTAAATTCCCTTATAACCAGAACAGGTTTTCTTAAAGTAGGTGCTTCTTCCTGAACTCCTCCCGAATCAGTTATCAAGAAATAAGATTTGCTCATAAGCCATAAAAACGGCTCATAGCTTAGCGGTTTTATCAACTTTATGTTATCTATGTTGCTTAAAATTTTACCGACAGGATTTCTTACATTAGGATTTAAGTGAACCGGATAAACTATGTCGACGTCTTTATATTTTTGCGAAATATGTTTCAATGCTTCGCATACATTCGCTATTTCTTTGCCGAAAGATTCTCTTCTGTGCATCGTTACGAGAATAATTTTTTTATTTAAGTCGAGGATATTTTCAAGATATCTGATATCCTGGGATTTTTGATCCTCGCTCTTGGTTTTAATTCTGTTTGCTCCCCAGTTGATTGCATCTACAACGGTATTTCCCGTTAAAAAGAGTCCTTTTGCGTCAATTCCTTCTTTTCTAAGATTTTCATATGCATTTTTTGTCGGTGCAAAATGTAAATCGGCAATTTTGGAAATAAGCTGCCTGTTTATTTCTTCGGGAAAGGGGCTGTATTTATTATAAGTTCTAAGTCCGGCTTCAACATGTCCTATTTTTATCTTCCGGTAAAATGCAATGAAAGCAGTAAGAAAAGCGGTCGTGGTATCTCCCTGAACGATAACCATATCCGGGCACGCTTTCTTAAAAACTTCCTCCATGCTTCCCAATATTTTTGATGATAACATGCCCAAGGATTGATTTTGAACCATTACGTCAAGCTCTATATCGGGTTTAAGCTCAAAAAAATCTATGACTTGCTTAAGCATTTCTTTATGCTGGCCTGTCGAACATATGATTAAATCGAACTTATCCGATTCTTTTTGTATTTCCTTGATTACCGGAGCCAGTTTAATTCCTTCGGGCCTTGTGCCAAAAGAAACCAATATTTTAATCTTTTTATTCAAATGCCACCTTTATCATTTTCCGCTTCATTTTTATAATTGCTTGCCTGTAACCGTTTGACCCATTAAAAACCGATAAATATTTTTAACATCATTTTCCGTTTTAATAAATATATCATTTAAAAATAATTTATCTACCCGATATTTTACACATCCCATATCCAAAATATCCTTCCGTGGTTCAAATATTCTTTTTGGAACATTCATGAACTGCCATCGACTACCCCATTATAGTATGAAGACATGATTTCGATAATCATGTCTTATCTTTTACGGCTTGAATAATGCGATTGACATTATTCTTGCCAATAAAAAATATTATTGCTTGCTTAAAACTTCCTTATAAGCTCCGAGCGTAAGAAATGCGGTATTTTCCCAGGTGAAAAGATTTGATCTTTTGGTGCCTTTTATCTGCATCTCTTTTCTTAAGCTTTCGTTTTCCAATATGGTAATCGAAGCTTCATAAATCTCTTTTTCGCTGTAAGGATTTACGGTAATTGCTGCATTTCCCGCAACTTCAGGCAGCGAGGATACGTTGGATGTTAAAACGGGCACTTTGGCTGCCATGGCTTCCAGAACGGGCAGTCCAAATCCTTCATAAATAGAAGGATACATAAAAAACCTTGCCTTATTATAAATAACGGGCAAATCGGTTTCCTTTACATAACCAAGAAACCTGACTTTTTTTTCTAAGCCTTTTTTCTTTACCAAATCATAAACCGTTTCGTTTTTCCATCCGGTCCCTCCGACGCATATCAAAAAAAGATCCTTATATTTTTCATCCTTGATAATTTCGCCGAATACCTCTATTATCCTTTCGAAATTTTTCCTTGGCTCTATCGAGGAAACGCATAATATATAAATTAAATCTTTGAGGTCATACTTTGTTAAAATGTTTTCTTTGTTTTCTTCGGAGACAGGATCGCTGAAAATATGGTCCACCCCAAGATATATGACTTTTATTTTTTCTTCCGGTACATGGAAAAATTTAATCAGATCTTTTTTTGTTTGATAGCTGTCGCAAATTATTTTATTTGGTCTTGAATTTATATAAATAAGATTTTTAATAAGCAATTTTATGTTTTCTTCGGTATGCATATCCGGGAACAAAAGAAAACTTAGGTCATGAATCG
>JAQUMQ010000117.1 GCA_028718045.1 Actinomycetota bacterium | reverse complement strand
TTATTTTTAACTCAGCATGTAGGAGCACCTTCCGTGCCAGTTGTAAAGTTAAAAGATACGGTAAGCGAAGGCGCATTGGTTGCAGATATTCCTGATGGCAACCTTGGTTCAAAGATACATGCTTCGATTAGCGGAAGTGTGGTAGAAACAACCGATAAACATATCGTTATTTCAAATAATTAATTTAATTTTCGAGCGGGTGCCGGGCTTAATACTATTTATAAATATAAAAAACAGATGTTTGAAAAGAAAGAAATCAACTTAGCTGTTGTCGAGTTTAAAAGTATCGCAAAAGGTATATACGTGACAGATGCAATGCTTAAAGCTGCAAATGTTAATTTGGTCATGTCTTCGTCGCTTTGTCCGGGGAAATACCTGACTATCGTTGAGGGAGAAACCAGTGCCGTTGAAAATTCATTGAAAGTTGCCGATGAAATAGGTAAAAAGCATGTTTTTAGCTCGGAAATTATAAACTCAATCAATCCAAAGGTTTTAGAGGCAATATACGGAAAATTAGATGATAAAATAAAAGGATCTATTGCTATAATAGAAAGCATGCATATAGCAAGTCTGATAAGATCTGCAGACGAAGTCGCGGATGCCGTTGATATCGAATTTACCGATTTCAGACTGGCGAGAGGTTGCGGAGTCAACAGCTTTTATATTTACAGCGGAGAACTTTCTTCAGTTCATGAAGGTTCAAGAGTCGCTTCGCAATATTTGATAAGTAATGGCGCGTTGCTTGCCGCAAGAGTGATTTCAGGGCCGGACCCGGAAATATGGAAATGGATAAAAACGTCGATGTGCAGATGCTGAATTTAAATTAAAAAATAAAAAACTTAAAAATTCGACAAAGTTGACAAAGATATCTAAAAGCAAGGTTATAGATACCAGGTATTAAGCATAAAATACCCAAGGTTGATTTTGACAAAGACTTTTGTTGGGTTTTAAAATGAACGGTTTAATAAGGTTTAATAATATTGTAAAATAATTTATTGGGAAAGGTTAAGATGGCAGTAAAAAGTGAACGTGAAATAAGAGCAGATATAGTTGAAGTATGTCATAAGATATACAATAATGGCTGGGTAGCAGCAAATGACGGAAATGTATCTGTTTTAATAGACAAAGATAATGCCATATGCACACCGACAGGTATAAGCAAGGGAACCATGACACCGGATATGCTTTTAAAGGTAGATATCGATGGAAATAAGCTTGAAGGTGAAAAGGAATTAAAACCATCTTCCGAGATAAAGATGCATTTGGATATTTTAAAAAATAAGCCTCAAGTTACATCAGTTGTTCATGCCCATCCTCCTTTTGGAACTGCTTTCGCAGTGGCAGGTATACCTCTTAACGAATGCATTTTGCCGGAAATAGTGATTTCGCTGGGGCAGATTCCTCTTACAAAATATGGGACTCCGTCTACGTTTGAAATTCCCGAAAGCGTAAGGGAATATCTGAAAGAAAGTTCCGTATTCCTTTTGGAAAATCACGGCGCTCTTTCTACGGGTTCTGATGTTTTTCAAGCTTATTATAGGATGGAAAGCATGGAGCTTTTTGCAAAGATTACCGTAATTGCAAAAATTATTGGCAATGTAAATACGATTAGTGAGCCTAATGTAAAAAAACTCTTAAAGCTTAGAGCGGATTGGGGAATGGATACGGAAAATTTTCCTGGTTGCCAAATAGGCGATAAAACTATTAATTATGGAGATAATGGCGTTAAAGCAAATTCAAGCACTAAAGCAAATACCATGAATTCGGAATTTATTTTTGATGACGAAAAAATTACCTTAACTAAAAAAGAACTTGTACAGATAATACAATCCACGGTAACAAATATTTTAAAACAATATAATAAATAATATGTAATAGCAATGTATAATATGAATTTAAGAGTTTGCGGCAAGAAAATGACACTTAGGTAAGTATATTCGAATGTTGTTTTTGTTTGAATGAACTTAGTTAATACAGACATAAAGGTTTTATTTATTTTATTAAATATGAATTGATGATAAAATCAATAATTTAAGATAGTTTTAAAAATATATAAATATAAGATAAAAAATATTTTTAATGACAAGCTAGGTAAGGAGAAAAGATGAACGGAGAAGCGATAGGTTTAATAGAGACCAGAGGTCTTGTAGCTTCAATTGAAGCAGCAGATGCCATGGTTAAAGCTGCAAATGTCACATTAATGGGACAGGAAAGAATTGGCTCCGCTTATATCACAGTAATAGTAAAAGGTGACGTCGGGGCTGTCAAAGCTGCTGTTGATGCGGGTGCCGCAGCTGCAAAAAGAGTCGGGGAACTTATTTCGGTTCATGTAATTCCAAGACCTCATCAGGAATTGGCGTTGATACTTCCTCAAGAATAATTTTTTGTTTAATTAATAAATTATTTTTGAACAGAGAGGTATCAAGGTGGATACTGAAAAGTTAATTCAAGACGTTGTTAAAAACGTAATGCAAAAATTAAGCGTTGGAATAATTCCAAGTTCGCAGACACCGGATAATACTTCAGAATCTATCGAAAACAACGGTAAGCTGAAAATGGCACAAAATGTAGCTTCTGATAGAAAAATTGTTTGCAGCATATCGGTAAAGCATGTTCATCTGTGCAGGGAACATCTTGACGTGCTTTATGGAAAAGACTACGAGCCAACCATTTTTAAGGAACTTTATCAGCCTAATAATTATGCTTACAAGGAAACCGTGACAATAGTGGGTCCAAAGCTGAATGCAATTCAAAATGTAAGAATTTTAGGTCCGCTTAGAAATAAATCGCAGGTTGAACTGGCAAAAACTGATTGTATCATTCTTGGAATAGATGCACCTGTAAAACCTTCCGGAAAACTTGAAGGCACGTCTTCGTGCGTACTTATCGGTCCCAAAGGTGCCGTTTATTTAAAAGAAGGAGTAATAAGGGCAAACAGGCATATTCATTTAAGCGAGGAAGACGCGGATTATTTCGGAATTAAAGATAATGACGAAGTCGATGTAAGAGTTTCCGGCCCCAAAGGTTTAACCTTTAACAATGTCCAGGTACGAGTCGGTAAAGATTTTGTATCGGAAATGCACATCGATACCGATGACGGCAATGCTGCCGACGTCGTCAATGGAACTTTAGTCGAAATAGTAAATGCGTCATGTATAGCTCCGATAGGTCCGTCTACGATTGCAGATTTAAGCAAAATTCCTCCCGGCATTCCTGACAATAGTATTTCTGGTGAAATTACGGATCCCAATATTTTAAAGAATATAAACAATATAACATCGCAAAGCGATGTTGGTTTAGCATCATCGGCATCATCGAATATAACCGGAAGCTATGGCAATATTGGCTCTGCAAAGACCTTAAAGACGGTAATAACTGTAGCCGACCTGGATAATTATAAAGCTTCTGGAATAAGACTGTCAGATGACGTTATATTAAGTCCTCTTGCAAAAGATGAAGCTTTAGCCAGAGGAATTAAAATATTAAGCTGATTTTTTTTAAATAATGCTATTGGGTAAAGTTAAATTTATAAGATAAAGATACCCAAGTCGATATTTGATTTTTAAAAATACAAGAATATTTAAATTATTATTGCGATTCTTAACTTAAATTTTTATTCGGGAGGCAAGTGTGAACATAGATGAAAAAATAATAGAGCAAATAGTAAGAAACGTCGTCGAAAATGTAGTTTCCAAAGATTTTGCGGATGCAGGCTCTTTAAAACCCGGATTTTTGAGTTCCCAGCAAGGCGGTCCATTGTTTGACAACATAGAAACTGCGATTGCTGCGGCAAAAGAAGCACAAAAAAGGTTTGTTGTTTTGGGTAGAGATGCCAGATATAGCATCGTAGACTCGATAAGGAAAGCTTCTTTAGCCAATGCAGAAAGATGGGCTAAAATGGCTGTCGAAGAAACAGGTATGGGAAGAGTGGAAGACAAGACGATAAAGAATATTGTAGCTGCAGAAAGATCTTTAGGGCCTGAAGATCTTGAAATCAAAAGTTACAGTAGATGTTGTACTGATAACGGAACTTTAACTGTAGATATGGCTCCCTATGGAGTAATAGCTGCCATAACACCTATGACAAATCCGGCACCCATGATAATAAATAATACGATTATAATGATTTCAGCAGGAAATTCGGTAGTATTTCTACCTCATCCTTCAGCTAAAAAAGTTACCCTCGATGCTTTGCTTATCGTACATAAAGCTATTGTTGATGCAGGCGGTCCTGAAAATCTTATAACCTCAACCAGTGAGCCTAATATAAACAATGCTAGCATATGCATGGCACACAAAGATATAAACCTTATTTGTGCTACCGGCGGTCCTGCCATAGTTGAAATTGCCATGAAGAGCGGCAAGAAGGTTTTAGGTGCCGGTCCGGGAAATCCTCCTGTATTGGTAGACGATACGGCTGATATCGCAAGGGCGGCAAGAGAAATAGTTGCAGGTGCTTCTTTTGACAATAACATCCTTTGCAATGAGGAAAAAGTACTTATCTGCATGAGGTCTGTTGCAGATAAATTATTAAGTGAGTTTGGCAAAAACAACTGTCTTGTACTGAATGCCGAAGAAGCTCAAAGAGTTACAAATCTTGTTGTTAAAAATGGAGAAATTGACAAAAAAATCATGGGCAAAAATTGTGCTGCTATTTTAAAACAAGCAGGGATCAATGCCAGAGATGATTTAAGGCTTGCAGTTTTTGTTGCAAATAACGAATCACATCCTCTTGTTCAGCATGAGCAACTTATGCCCATATTGCCTATGGTAATCGTAAATACATTCGAAGAAGGCGTAAGGATGTCATGCAGAGTTGAGCATAATTTCAAACATACTGCAATGATTCATTCAACGAATATCGAGAGAATTACGTATTTTGCTCAGGAAATCAACACAACCACGGTACAAGTAAACGGTTCTTCTCAAAGATCAGGCGGAGATCTGCATAACGGGGGATCATCGTGGACGATTGCAGGCGCAACGGGTGAAGGATGTACGACACCAAGATCGTTTACCAGACAAAGAAGATTATCGATTTATGGTTCGATGAACTTTGTAAAATAATTTTATACAAAAAAAATTTTAAGCAAAATTTTAGGTATATTATTAAAATAAAATGGTTGCGATATAAACAAGATATCAAAATAACAAATAATGTTTCTTTTTCTTAAAAAGGAGAATAGCATAAATGAATAACGGAGCAATAGGTTTAATAGAAACGAAAGGATTAGTCGGAGGCGTAGAGGCATCGGATGCCATGGTTAAGGCTGCTGACGTGATAATGATTTCAAAAGCATATGTGGGAAGCGGAATCGTTACAGTCATATGCCAAGGTGAAGTTGCAGCGGTTAAATCTGCGGTTGAGGCCGGTACCGTCGCCGCAAAAAGGGTTTCCGAAGTATTGGCAACTCATGTCATTCCAAGACCTCACCCTGAGCTTGATAAAATAATTTCAGGT
>JAQUMQ010000116.1 GCA_028718045.1 Actinomycetota bacterium | reverse complement strand
GCAAATCCTGCCAAGTCTATATCGTCTTTGCTGTAAATTCCGGGCATCTCTGCAGTTTCCCCGCCTATAAGCGCTGCGTTTGCTATATTGCATCCTTGAGCAATAGATTCTACCACGATCTTTATCTTTTCAGGTTCAAGTTTGCCGCAAGCAAGATAGTCGAGAAAAAAAAGCGGCTTGGCACCACAACAAAGTATGTCATTTACGCACATCGCTACAAGATCCTGGCCTATGGTCGAAAAATCTCCCAGTTTTTTGGCAAGCAATATTTTAGTACCAACACCGTCTGTTGATGAAACAAGAACAGGATTTTTGCATTGATTTGCATCCAACTGAAACAACCCCGCATATGATGCAAGGTTGTTTAAAACATTTTTATTAAAAGTGGAAAAAACTTTGTTTTTAAATAAATTTATTGCTTCTGTCGCTTTGTCGATATCCACTCCGGAATCTTTATACGAGATTTTTTTAATTTTGTTTTTTTCCGTTACCATTTTTTTTAAAATATTATGATTTTTATATTGTTAATTTTATATACTTAAGCTTTTATATCGTTTTTATACTTCCTGACATCTTTTCCATACCGCAATCATCTATCGAAAATTTGTCATAATTAAGCATTTCAGATATGTCCACAGGATAATCGCCATTAAAGCATGCAAAACAAAAATCGGCTTTCGGTTCTCCGATCGCTTTTACCAATCCGTCGATGCTTAAATAAGCAAGGCTGTTCACGCCTAAATATTTTCTTATATCTTCAACCGTCCGGTGGTTTGCTATAAATTCTGTTTGGGTTGCCATGTCTACACCATAAAAACAAGGATAGACAAGAGGAGGAGAACTTATTCTCATATGAATTTCTTTCACACCCGCATTATATAACATCCTTACTATCTGTTTGGAAGTATTCCCTCTTACTATCGAATCATCCACCACCACAATTCTTTTGCCCTTTATCATATCCTTAAGCGGATTTAGCTTAAGCTTTACTCCTATTTCTCTTATGTTTTGGCTTGGCTGTATGAATGTCCTGCCGATATATCTGTTTTTGATGAAGCCTTCTGCGTAAGGAATCTTTGATGCTGCCGAATATCCTACGGCGGCAGGGGTACCTGAATCAGGAACCGAGATAACCAGATCAGCTTCGGCCGGTGCTTCCTTTGCAAGTTGTTCGCCCATTCTATGCCTTACCGAATATATATTCTTGTTATAAATATAGCTGTCCGGCCTTGCGAAATATATAAGTTCAAATACGCACATCGATCTTCTCTCAACAGACAACAGCATTTGCGAACGAAGTCCGTTTTCATCAATTATTAAAAATTCGCCTGGATCCACTTCTCTTACAAACTTTGCATCTACTATGTCCAGTCCGCAGGTTTCCGAAGCAATTATATAATTGCCGCCCTTTATTCCCAATACCATAGGCCTAAAGCCGTTAGGATCCCTTACGGCTATCAGTTTGTCGCAAGTTAATATAAGAAGCGAAAAAGAGCCCTTTATTGCCGAAATTGCATCCTTTATTGCATCTTCGATATTTTCTTGTGCGGAAGTTTCAATCAATGATGCGATAATTTCGGTATCAGCCGAAGTCTCGAATCTTGCGCCCTTCTTTATTTGGTCTTTTCTCAATGATTCTGTATTTATCAGGTTACCGTTATGAGCAATGGCAAAACTTTGTCCTTTAAAAGTTCTGAATAGCGGCTGGCTGTTTTTCCATACATTTTTACCTTTCGTGGAATATCTGGAATGGCCTATCCCAATATGACCTTGTAAAGGTGCAAGATTTTGCTCATTAAAAACACTTGAAACAAGACCCAAATCCTTATAAATCAAAATATTGTTACCGTCGGATACAGCTATCCCCGCACTTTCCTGCCCTCTATGCTGAAGAGCCTGAAGCCCGTAAAAAATTATTTCCGCCACATTACTTCCCAAAGCATATATGCCAAATATTCCGCACTCTTCATTAATCTCATCCAAATTAAAATTATTCAAATTTCCACCACTTTTTAAAAATTTTCTTC
Source organism: Actinomycetota bacterium (assembly GCA_028718045.1). Classification (GTDB taxonomy): domain Bacteria; phylum Actinomycetota; class Humimicrobiia; order Humimicrobiales; family Humimicrobiaceae; genus JAMDDL01. The sequence goes on along the minus strand of JAQUMQ010000116.1, from coordinate 3,442 downwards.
TTTTATTCTTTCCTGTATTTCCTTTTTATAATCGCAAACGAAATCATGCATTAAAATAAAATTAAAATAAAACAACTAAAGCAAAACGAACATTTTAATTATAAATACCTAAGTCAAAGACTTTTAAAACATCCGAGAATTATATCGATTTAAGCCTATCCATTATCGTATCGATATACTTAAGATGATAATTTACATCAAATAGCTTTTCGATTTCTTCTGGCAAAAGCAATTCGGTAACCTTAGGTTCCTTAAACAGGTTCTCCTTGAAACTGCCTTCCTTTTCCCATGCATTTAACGCTGCATTCTGAACCAGGGTATATGCTTCTTCTCTAAGCATACCTTTGCCTATCAGTTCAAGCAAAACTCTCTGAGAAAAAATTATGCCTCCATATTTCATTAGATTTCTTTTCATGTTTTCCGGCATAATTTTTATATTACCGACAACGAATATCGTCTTCTCGAGAAGATAATCTAAAATTATGAAGCTGTCGGGAAATATTACTCTTTCTGCCGAGGAATGCGAGATATCCCTTTCGTGCCATAAAGCCATGTTTTCAAAAGCCACAATCGCATTTCCTCTTAACACTCTTGCCATGCCGCAAATTCTTTCACAAATTATCGGATTTTTTTTGTGAGGCATTGCAGAAGAACCCTTCTGTCCTTTTGTAAACGGCTCCTCGACTTCCTTCACGTCAGTTCTCTGAAGATTTCTAACTTCAAGCGCAATTTTTTCAAGAGTTCCGGCACATATTGCAAGTACGCTTATAACCTCTGCATGCCTGTCTCTTTGCAAAATCTGAGTGGAAGCCTGAGAATTATTTAAACCAAGTTTTTTACAAACCAATTCTTCTACGCGGGGAGGGGTATTTGCATAAGTTCCAACTGCTCCGGAAATTTTACCGCATCTTATCGCTTCTCCGGCATTTTCAAGCCTTTTAAGATTTCTTTTCATCTCAAAAGTCCAAACCGCAAACTTTATTCCGAAAGTCATGGGTTCGGCATGTATCCCATGAGTCCTGCCAACCATTACCATATCTTTGTAATTAAATGCTTGCTCTTTGAGGATTCCGATCAATTTCTTTATCTTGGTTTCAATAATTTTAATTGCATCCATTATTTGCAAAGATAAAGCCGTATCGCCGATATCTGAAGACGTAAGTCCGTAATGAAGGTATTTGGAAGACTCTCCTACATATGAACCTACATTTGTTAAAAAAGCAATTACATCATGATTTGTTTTTTCTTCTATCTCCAATATCTTGCTTACGTTGAAAGCTGCCTTCTCGTTTATGTCTTCGGCAGCTTTTTTTGGTATGATTCCAAGCTCTGCTTGAGATAAGGCTACGGCTTTTTCTATTTCCAGCCACTTAGCATATTTATTTTCATCTTCCCAAATTTTGCCCATCTCTTTTAAGGTATATCTGGCTATCATTTAAGTCCTTTCATGACTTGATTGAACAATCAAAAATTTACTGCAAGAGAAGCACTTAAAAAAAAATTATCCTTCAGCAAATAACAATATCTATAAATCGCTTTCTTTTATGATGCCTTTGAATTTCCTGAAAGATTTATCATCCTTTAAGTCCAGTAAAATTTCATCGCCGCGATCAAAAAAAACCTGATCGTAAGCTTCAATGCATAAATCCGCAATTTTAAGAATCCATAAATTGCTGACTTCCCAGCTCTTAAGATCGCCCAACCAGGCCTTATCTTTTTTAGGTATTACATTTTCAATAAAATCATTTAATTTTGTACTCTTTGACGAGGTCTGTAAAAGAAAGCTACTGGTATCGGAAAGGAAAGATAAGTTTGCTATGCTTAATTCAAAATCTGATGTCACTTTTTACCTCTTAAATATTTCTTTGAACTGCTTATAAAAACTTTTTTTACTTAGTTATACATTATACAAGATTTGACCCATTAATTTTAATAATAATTGAACTATTTGTATCGTCGATAACTTAAATATTTATTAGTTTGTTATTTTTTACTTAAATTTTCATTCAGATAAGCTTTGGCTTCGTCGCCGTTTACGATAACGTAACTTATTCCATTTATTGTTTTGGTATTTCCGGGTAAAGTCAAAAGCTTTATATTGTTTTTATTCTTTAAAAGCCTCATTCCTATTCTCAAATAATCCATTATTGAAAAATCAGATCTGGTTTCTTCTCTTAATATACTTATTATGGACGGTATTTTAGGAATAACCGATAGATTTGCTTTTTGTTTGAATACCTCGGAAAGCAAATACTTCTGCCTGTCCATTCTGTCAAAATCACCTTTTAAAGTCGAGCGATTTCTGACAAAAGCCAGTGCCTGTTCCCCGTTGAAATTATAGGTTCCCGGGTCGAAATCAGAACCGGACTTTGAGTCATGCAAAGGCTCCGTAATCGTTATGGAAACCCCGCCTAAGGCATCGATTATTTTTTTGAAACCGGCAAAATTAGCAATCATTACTTTGTCTATACCAATATCGGTAAGTTTAAAAATCTCTTCGCTGATCGAATCTGCTCCGCCATATTCATAAGCAGCATTGATTTTAGCTGTTCCGTGATTTTTTATTTCGACTTTAGTATCTCTTGGAATAGAAATAAGCGCATCTATTCCGTTTGAGCCAATATGATAAATAATAATAGTATCTGTTCTGCCCAAGAATTTGTTTTGATTTTCTCTTTCGTCAATTCCTAGAAACAAATAATCTGACGAACCATCTTTGCGTATATTATCAACCGTTAAGTTTAACGTGGCATCACTGGTTCCGTCTTGCGAAGAATTTTTCTGATCGGAAACAAAACTATTGCCGCCCTTGATATCGGTTTCTGATGTTTTTTGAATAAAAAACAAAACAAAAATTACCGAAACCAAAACAATTATTATAAAAGCGATAAAGCAGCCTCTGGTTTTATTCATAATTCAAAACACCCTATAAAAATGATAAATTCAAACAATAAGAAATATCAAAACACAAAGCATTGATTTTAGACCATATTTTAAAAAAATAAAATATTCGCCTTAAAATTATTATTTCAGTATAGCTTTTAAAACTCGCCCATGAAAATATAAAAAAACATTAATAAGCCTGTCCGGTTCTGGATAAATAATAAAGCGTATGCAGCAATATCTCGATTGGATCTGTGGTTTGGATACTTACGTTCTTCGGAGCTTTTACCGGCACAGATGTATAGTTGATTACGACTTTTATTCCGGATTCGGCAAGAAGATTCGTCACACTTTGTGCCGCATCGGGATTAACCGCAAGAATTGCAACCTTCAACATTTTATTTTTGATGATATTTTTCAAGTTGGAAACATCTATTATTTCTTTGCCAGATATTTTCTTGCCTATTATGCTTTTATTATTATCAAAAACATATTCTATATAAAATCCGAATTTATTTAATATTTTATAGTTCAAGATAGCTCTGCCGAGATTGCCGGC
>JAQUMQ010000115.1 GCA_028718045.1 Actinomycetota bacterium | reverse complement strand
CCGCTTTTTTTTATGCTTTTCTTTAAGCTTTCCGCAATCGGCTCTTCGTTTTCTCCGTAAATAAAAATACCGATTCTTTTTTTTATTTTTTCTAATATTAGATTAATATTATCGTCGTTTGCTTTATCGGAACCAGATTTTGAAACTATTATCAATTTGATAATTCCAGGAGTGGCAGTTATGCCAATTTTTACTCCCAATTTGTCGCTTTCAATATAAATATCCTTAATTTTTTCTTCAATTTCGCTTTCACTTATTCCCGTAGTCAGCAAAATCTTTCTTTTTATTCTTAAATTGTTATTATTTTTACCAGAAATCCTAATAAGTTCGGGAAGAACATCATTATCAAACATGTCTTTCATTTCTTTTGGAACGCCTGGAATGGAAAAAATATATTTATTCTTTTCCTTAAGATTGATAATAAATCCTGACGCACTTCCTATTTTAGGTATTATCGGTACGGAGCCCGATGGAATATATGATTGTCTTAAAAGCCTTTTTCTTAATTCATTCGTTAATTTATTTCTTATAAATTTTAAACTTGTTTCATCAAGAGCATCGTCCTTATATAAATTTAATCCCAGTGAAGCAGAAACTGCGTTTCTTGTAACGTCATCGTCTGTCGGACCAAGACCTCCGCTTATAATAATTGCGTCACTTTGTCTTAAAGCAAAATTCAGTGCATCCGATATATCTTTTTCCTCATCTTCTATCGTTATTATAAGATTGCATTCTATGCCATTTATAGCTAATTTTTCAGATACATATACTGCATTTGTGTTTGTGACAAGACCCAAATTAAGTTCCGTACCTATGCATACAATTGCGGATTTCACTGCTTATCCATCCCCATATCTTTCTTAAACCTTAAATAATCTTCTTGCGAAATCAATACTTCCCTAGGTTTAGAACCATCATAACCGCTTATAAAGCCCCTGTTTTCAAGCTGATCAACTATTCTAGCTGCTCTTGAATATCCGATTCTCAACCTTCTTTGCAGCAAAGATGCCGAAGCATGTCCAAATTCAATGAACACTTCCAATGCTTCATAAATTAATGCATCATCTTCCATTTCTTTTTTTTCTATTTTAATATCAGATTCAAAAATATCCTTGATAGCCGAAGATTTTCTTTGATCTTTTATATAATCAGTTATTATTTCAATCTCCCCTGTGGTTACAAATGCTCCCTGAATCCTTTCAGGCCTTGAAAACGACACAGGCAAATAAAGCATATCCCCTCTTCCTATCAGTTTCTCGGCACCTGGCATATCAAGAATGACTCTGGAATCAGTATTGGAAGCAACATTAAAAGCAATTCTTGACGGAATATTGGCTTTGATAACTCCTGTTATCACATTAACAGACGGTCTTTGTGTGGCAATTATTAAATGAATGCCAACCGCTCTTCCCATCTGAGCAATCCTATTTATGCTCTCTTCGACTTCCGAAGCTGAAACTATCATTAAGTCAGCCAGTTCGTCTATTAACACTAGAATATAGGGAAGTTTTGCCAAATCAGGGTCTCTTGATTTATTTTTATCTACTTCCAAATTGAATTGTTCCAAATTTTTACAATTATAATCGGATAAAATTTTTAACCTGTTTTCCATTTCATCGACAACCCATGATAATGCTATGGAAGCTTTTTTTGGATTTACAACAACTGGAGCAAGAAGATGCGGTATCCCGTTATAAATACTTAACTCGACCATTTTGGGATCTATCATTATAAACTTTACCTCACTAGGTCTCACTTTTAAAAGAAGCGAAATAATGATTGTATTTATACAGGAACTTTTACCTGAATTAGTAGCTCCTGCAATGAGAAGGTGCGGCATATGATTTATATCCATATACACGATATCTCCCGATAGGTTTCTTCCCAATGGAACACGTAGGATTTCTTTTAAGACTGACAAACCGGAAAAAGAATAAACATCGCCCAGTGTCACTATGCTTTTTATTTTATTCGGAACTTCTATTCCTATAGCCGACTTTCCTGGTATGGGTGTCAATATCCTGATATCTGAGGATCCTAGCGCAACACAAAAATCATCTTCCAAACTTAACAAACGCTGAACTTTTACGCCAGGAGATAAGGTCAATTCATATAAAGTCACGGATGGTCCTCTTACTACAGAAGTAACTTTTGCTGCAAGATTAAAGTCTTTAAATAAATTATTTAAAATAAAAATATTTTCTTTTATGTCCTGCTTATATAAACTTGGTGCAAGAGTCTTGGATTTTTTAAGTAAACTTTCGGGTGGAAGCTTGTATCCTGAGTCTTCGTTGTCCTGGTCAGGTATTGCCATTTCAAGTTGAGATTCTTTGCTCGTTTTTGTACCAAATTCTTTGGTCTGCACCTTTGCGCTTTCAGCCATTTCCTTATGTAAAACATTGTCATTGATTTCAATTTCGCCGCCCAATAATTTTGATGGTTTCTTCACGTGGTTAATTATGTAAGGAAAATCGCTGTCTGTGCTTTTTGATTTTTTGTCATCAATCAAAGACTCTTTGGTATTTTCATCGTACTTTATTTCTATTCGGTCATTTTCCCCACTAATTTGTATTGATTCTTTTCTTGATTCAGGAGATAGTTCCTTACTTCTTATCGCTTCCAGTTTTTTTAATCTTCTTGCCCTATAGCCTCCTACAATCTTTTTAGTCAATTCGGCTATTGATATATTCGTAATTACAAGAACGGATATCAAAAGCAAAAAAGACAATATCGCAATGGTGCCTGCTTTATTTGTAGGTTTAAAAAGGCTATAGTATATGCCTGAACCTATTATTCCACCATGGCTTTTTATAAAAATTTTATCAAAAATATTTTCTATTTCACCATTTGAGGCAAGTAAGCCTAACAAGGCTAATAAAAAAAGCATGAATCCCAGACTAAGCCTTATTTTTAAAAAACCAGATCTTCTTATAAAAAAGCTTATTCCCCAAATAAATATAAACAACGAAAAAAAATATTTGCCTATGCCAAAGAGATACGATAAAAAATAATTTATGTATTTTAATGCAGCTCCACTTTCACCATTTATAAACAAACTTATGAAAAATAGTACCGCGACTAATAACACTATTATTCCATATACCTCTTTTCTGCTTTTAACGTAATTTTTAGGTGCAATATCATCTGGCTTATATTTTTTGTCAGCAGATTTAGGTTCATGTCTTGAGTTGCGTTTCATGCTGTTACCAACTATTTTATAAACAGTTAATATATTTTTTTTAACTTATCACTTAATATATTATAACTCATTTAAATTGCCAATACCTTGGTTACCACGACAGGTCTTAGTCTTATTTTCTTTGCAAGATATTTTTCAAGACGGTCATTTACGTATTTTTCGATAGTCATAGGTGTCGTGATATTATTTTTAAAACAATTGTCTACCGACTCTATTACTATATTCTTACAATCTTTAATGATCAAATCAAAATTCTCGATAAATGTTACGCCCTTGAATGTCAGATCGGGATAGTAAGCGATTTCTTCTTTTTTAAAGTCTATACCTAACATATTAAAAACTACGCCATCTCTCGCAAGCAGTTTTCTGTCTTTCAAAACAATATCATCGATATCTCCATATCCAAGACCATCGACATAAACCGTTCTGGTATTTATATTTTTCGATACTTTACATAAATTCGAATTTATCTTTATCAAATCCCCATTTTGAGCAATTATAATGTTGTTTTCGGGTATTCCCACTTCCTTTGCAAGCTTTCCGTTTTGTATCTTATGCATATTATCTCCATGTATAGGAATATAATATTTTGGTCTCACCAGATTTATCAACATTTTTATTTCTTCTTGAGCCGCATGTCCTGACACATGTACGCCTGCTATTGATTCATAAAACACGTCCGCACCACTTTTGATAAGCATATTTATTATATTTGCGATTGCTTTTTCATTTCCGGGTATAGGTGAAGCGGAAATAATGACGGTATCGTTTTTCATGATTTGAATTCTTTTATGTTCGTTTACTGCCATTTTATATAAAGCAGAAAGTGGTTCTCCTTGCGTTCCCGTTGCAAGTATCGCTACTTTCCTTAAATTATATTCATCTATTTGATTTATCGGTATTATAAGTTGCTCGGGAATCTTTAAATAACCAAGTTCCGCTGAAAGCTTAATTGTTTTTAGCAAAGACTTGCCTGAAATTGCCAGCTTCTTTTGAAATTTATAAGACAAGTCCATTATTTGTTGAATCCTATGAATATGTGAGGAAAACGTGGTAACTATTATTCTTCCTTCAGCTTCAGAAAATTTTTGCAATAAAACTTTTCCCACTTCTTTTTCAGATAAAGTATACCCCTCTTCTTCCGAATTAGTGCTATCGCATAAAAGTACCAGGATCCCTTGCCATCCATAAGCACCTATTTTTGAATATTGCATTAGTTTTCCGTCCAAAGGACTTTGATCAAACTTAAAATCTCCACTATGCAATATCGTCCCAACATCTGTCTTTATCACTATTCCAAGCGCATCAGGAATGCTATGGCAAACTCTGAAAAACTCGATCTTGAAAGGACCGATATCCAATACATCATTTTCGTTTATTTCATTTAGCTGGACACCTTCAAAAATTTGATTTTCGTTTAGCTTAAGCTCAATTAGGCCTTTGGTAAGCTTTGTCGCATAAATCGGAGCCATGATTTCCTTAAAAAGAAAAGGAATCCCTCCTATATGGTCTTCATGACCATGAGTTATTATTATTGCACGTAGTTTATTATAATTGTTTTTTACGTAAGAAAAATCAGGAATTATGTAATCTGCACCTGGGAATTCGCCATCAGGGAACATTACTCCACAATCAATGATGATCATGTCTTCGTCTTTTTCCAATACCATCATATTTTTACCTATTTCATTGAATCCGCCTAATGGTATTAGTTTTATGCTCGATTTTTTAGACATGCGTTAAAATTTTAGAAAAATATTTCAAATATTATTATATTGTTTTAAAAATTATTTATAAAAATTTATAGTTTGTTGGATAGCTTATATTATATTATACTCGGAAAGTATTTTGTCAAAATTTTCCTTCTCTTTTGTTTCCATTTCATATAACGGAGGTCTTAAAGGACCGACATTCATACCTTTGAGATTTAACGCTCTTTTTATAGGTATGGGGCTTGTTGTTATAAAAATACCATAAAATATATCAAGGTACTTTTTATGCAAAGATGCAGCTTGATCGATGTTGCTTTTTTTTATAAATTTTATCATTTCCTTTATTTCTTTTCCTATTATGTGAGAAGCAACACTTACTACTCCTGTACCGCCAAGTGCCACAATTGGAAAAGTATCCCCATCGTTGCCGCTATAAACCTTAAAACCTGTTTGTGCATCTCTTATTATTTCCGCGACTTGTTTCAAGTCTCCGCTTGCTTCTTTTACGGCAACTATGTTTTTTATTTTGGAAAGCTCCACTCATGTTTTTGAGCTTATATTGCAACATGTTCTTGAAGGAACATTATATATAATTAT
>JAQUMQ010000114.1 GCA_028718045.1 Actinomycetota bacterium | reverse complement strand
TACGATATTTAATAGTGGTGAAAAATGTGTGCTGATATACAAGTTGTGAATAATCAAATAAAAAATAATGGCGTAAAAAAATTATTGAATTCATTAAGCTTATTTCAAAAAATAAGCTTGGCAATCACCGGTATTGCCGTGGTTGTCGGATTGATATTGCTTATTAACTGGTCAAACAAACCGGAATACGCGGTTTTATACAGTAATTTAAATTATGAGGAAGCATCCGAAATTGTAGCAAAATTAAAAGAAGAAAAAATACAATATCAGATTTCTGATGACGGTGACATTATAAAAGTAAAGAAAACCGATCTTGCAAATGCAAGGCTAACACTTGCATCCGAGGGAATCCCAAATAATTCAGTGGTTGGTTTTGAGTTATTCGACCAGCAGTTTTTTGGTTTGACTGACTTTACTCAAAAAGTTAATTATCAACGTGCTCTGGAGGGCGAACTTTCGAGGACCATAGCGGAGATAGAGGAAGTCGAATCCGCAAGGGTGCACTTGGTCTTATCGGAGGACGAACTCTTTTCGGATGAGGTTCAAAATGCAAGCGCGTCGGTTATCCTTAAATTAAAATCAGGTAAAAACTTATATGATCACAGTGTTATTGCTATTACGAATCTGGTAGCAAATGCGGTTAAAAATTTAAACACCAAAAATATTTCCATAACCGATACCAACGGCAATCTTCTTACCGCGGGAAACCTGGATAGCCAACAACTTGCTGAGCAACAAAAAGCTACCGAAAAGATAGAAAAAGAACTTGAAAACAAAATATCAGCCATGCTTACCAAAATAGTAGGAGCCGGAAACTCCATTGTAAGTGTCATGGCTGAGATAAACAATAATCAAAAAGAAGAAGAAAGCGAGACTTATATACCTTCGGTAGACGGGCAGGGCATTGCTCTTTCCAAAAATTCCATAAATGAAAAATACGATAAGGCAGTCAAAGATGCGAAAGATTCAAAAGAAGCAGGAACGGGCTCAAATGTTTTATTAACCCAAGAAGATGTCGATGAAAATATTCCGCAATATAAAGAAGTTACGGATGATAATTCAAAAGAATCCAATTTTTACGACAGAAGCGAGGAAGAAATAGAGTACGGAGTGTCGAGGGTAGTCGAAAAGATCAAATACGGAGTGGGAGATATAAAAAAGCTAAGCGTGGGAGTATTTTTGAATTCAGGTGTTCCTGCAGATAAGTTAGACGAAATTAAATCCGTAATTGTTGCGTCGGCAGGAATAGATAAATCAAGAGGAGACGTTTTGTCGATAGAAAGGATGGATTTTGCTGCGATAGGTGCTCGCGAAGCTATAGAAGAAAAAGAAGACAGTGCTTTTTCGGATAAGATATTGTATATAGTAAAGAAAGCTTTACCGGGCGGTTTGCTGGTGATTTTGCTCCTCTTACTTACGCTAAGATCCATGGGTATTTTTAAAAAAAGATCAATTTTAAGCAAATCAGAAAGAAAAAATCTAGCAGAAGAAATCGATAAGGAATTAATGAGTTTGTCAGATGACAAACTTGGCTCAAATTACGACAGCTTAACAGACCATGATGATGGTATGGATAAAAGCAATGCATCTTTTAACGACAAAACGGGCATACCTAATTTTTTTGCGTCAAGAAGCGAAAGGTTGAGCAAAGAAGAAAAAAGAAAAATGATTATTAAGATAAGAGAAAAAGTACTGAATAAGATGGATGAAACCATGTATCCGGAGTTAAAAGAAATTGTTTCTTTCGAAAGTAGCGACAATCCTAAAGCAGCTGCAAAAGCTATCAGAAATTGGTTGGCAGGTAATGTTTAATTTTGTATTTTTTAAAAATTAAAACGGAGTGCGGATGCAGTCTTTAAGCTCTAAAACAAATGTGGGATTAAAAAAAGCAGCCATTTTTCTGATAACCGTGGGATCGGAAATAGCTTCGAAAGTACTCGCTTGCCTGGAAGACAGCGAAGTCGAAGAGTTAACAATGGAAATAGCTAACTACAAAGATATTCCGATAGATCAGAAAGAGTCGGTTCTGAAAGAATTTTATGAAAATTTTGTTGCAATAGATAGCTTTGATACCGGTGGTTTAAATTATGCGCAAGAGGTTTTGGAGAAAGCTTACGGCAAAGAAAAATCTCAGAAAATGTCCGAAAGACTTTTGCGGAACTTAAGCAACGGACCATTTAGGTTTTTAAAAGATGTGGAGCCGGAAATATTGGTCAATCTGATAAAAAACGAACATCCTCAAACAATAGCCATGGTGCACACTTATTTGCCGCCGGATTTGGCAGCCAAGGTTTTATGTTCCTTGAGCCCTGAACTTCAAGCGGATGTCGGTGTCAGGATAGCCAAAACAGAAAGAACGTCGCCCGAATTCATAAAAATGGTGGAGAAACTTCTGGAAGATAAAATAAAAAATATAAGCAAACAAAAAACAAGCACGATAAGCGGAGTTGAAACGATAGTAAACATATTAAACCAGGTAGACAGAAGTTCAGAAAAAGCAATTTTGACATCATTGGAAGAAAAAGACAAAGACCTTGCTGATGAAGTAAGGTTATTGCTGTTTGTTTTTGAAGATATATTGAAGCTGGATGATAAGGCAGTGCAAAGATTGCTTAAGGAAGTCGATACGCAGATACTGGTGAAAGCCTTAAAAGGGACAAGCAAAGAAGTCAAGGACAAAATATTTAATAATATGAGCGAAAGAGCTTCCTTGATAATAAAAGAAGATATGGAAGCAATCGGACCGCTTAGGCTTGTCGATGTCGAGGTAGCACAACAAGCAGTGGTGAAAATAATAAAGGATTTAGAAGACTCGGGCGAAATTATCATAAACAGGGGAAACGAAGCAGTGGTAATTTAAAAAGCAGTTAATTAATATGATTATTATTAATATATAAAATTAGTATAAAATTTATATATACTCATGAATCTGATAAAAAATTCAAAAAATAAATTGGATGTAAAATCTTTCGAATTCAAAGATTTCAAACTAAAAGAAATTAATGATTTAGAAGAAGTTTACGGGCAAAACAGCAGTCTGGCCGGCGAAAATACCAATTTACGTGAAATCGACATTGAGCAGATTAAGCAAAAAGCCGCAATTTCAGGCAGAGAGGAAGGCTATAAAGATGGCTATGACGGAGGATATAAAGAAAGTGTCGAATTGTTCGAAAAAGAAATGAACTTGATAAAGAAAATAAGCTCAGATCTTGTTGAATATAAAAAAGAAATTATAAAAGAAAATGAACAAGATGTAGTAATGCTGGCTCAATACATTGCCGAAAAAATCATAAGGCAGAAGATACATACCGAATCCGGATTGGTGACGGGAATAGTAAATTTTGCCATAAAACAAGTAAGTCATTTAGGGAAGGTAATTATTTATTTAAATCCGATAGATTATGAATATTTAAGATCAAATAAGCTTGAAATTGAAGAAATCATAAAAAATTCCGATGAGATAAAGTTTGCGGAAGATAAGAGAATCGAAGAGGGAGGATGCATTATCGAAACCGAAAACGGAGACATCGATACCCAACCTTCAAGCCAATTGAAAATAATAAACAGGATTTTGACCGATAAACTGAATTATAAGCAAAACAAAAATTGACACAAATTCAAACAAGTATTTTTAAATATGGAAAAAACATTGGAAGAGAAGATAACTTTAGATGAATATATCGAGGCGGTAAGAAATACCAATCTGATTCCGTTAAACGGCAGGGTTACCCAGGTTATCGGTTTGGTGATTGAATCGACAGGCCCTGATGCAGGAATCGGTGAAATATGCGAAATTTTAGCCGGCCGTAATTCAAAGAAAGTTTTTGCTGAAGTGGTGGGATTTAAAAATAACCGCGTTTTACTAATGCCGATAGGTGATGTCGGAAACATCCGTTCCGGATGCAGTGTAGTTGCAACCGGGAAAACGCTTACCGTAAAAGTCGGAGAAAATCTATTGGGAAGAGTTTTAAACGGTTTTGGAGAGCCCATAGATCAAAAAGGCGAGATAATGTCGAATACGGAATTACCGGTTTATAACAATCCGCCATCTGCGTTAAAAAGAAGAAGGATTTCGGAGCCTTTATGTTTGGGCATAAGAGCGATAGACGGCTTGCTGACAGTTGGAAAAGGACAAAGAATCGGAATATTTGCCGGAAGCGGAGTCGGAAAATCCACGCTTCTTGGTTCGATAGCAAGAAATACTAATGCCGATATAAATGTGATTGCTTTGATAGGAGAAAGAGGCAGGGAAGTAAGAGAATTCATAGAAAAAGATTTAAGCGAAGAAGGTTTAAAAAGAAGCATAGTCGTTGCCGTGACGTCAGACGAGGCAGCTCTACTTAGGGTAAAGGGTGCATATATCGCAACGACCATCGCAGAGTTTTACCGAAGCAAAGGCTATGATGTCAACTTAATGCTCGACTCGATAACAAGGTTTTGTATGGCAAAAAGAGAAATAGGTTTATCTATCGGAGAGCCTCCAACAAGCAAAGGGTATACTCCTTCAGTATTTTCCGAATTGCCTCGTTTGCTTGAAAGAGCCGGAACCGACGAGAAAGGTTCGATTACCGGAATTTATACCGTCTTGGTAGAAGGCGATGATCTTGAAGAGCCTGTTTCGGATGCCGTAAGATCTATTCTGGATGGGCATATAGTTCTTTCAAGAGGGCTGGCAAATATGAATCATTACCCTGCGATAGATGTGTTGGGCAGCATTTCAAGACTTATGCCTGAAGTTACGACAAAAAAGCATCAGAAAACCGCAAATCTGATTAAAGACATAATGGCAACATATAAACAATCACAAGATTTGATAGAAGTCGGTGCTTATTCCGCGGGAAGCAATGCCAAGCTTGATCAGGCAATAGCTTTGATGGAGAAAATAAATGATTATTTAAAGCAAGAAGTTTATGAAAAAGAGACATTTGAATCCGGCTTAAATAAATTAATTAAGGTAATTCCGGAGGAGTTAATGGAGGACATCAATGGTTAAAAAATTTAAATTCAATCTTCAAAGTGTGCTGAATCTAAAAGAATTCAAGGAAGAATTGCTGAAACAGGATTTATGCAAATTACTGGGTAAGCTAAATAAAGAAAATAAAATATTCAATGTTTTAATGGAAGAGCTGACGAAAACAAAAAATAAGCTTGATAAAGAGTTGTCAGGAAATATCGAGGGTGTAAAAGTAATTGAATGCAACAGTTACATGGAATATTTAAACAGTCTGATAACAGATCAAAATAAAATCATTGAAGCAATAAAGGTGGTAATAGAGCAAAAGAGAGCCGAGATATTAAAAAATGAAATTGAGAAGAAAGTAATCGAAAAGTTAAAAGGTAAACAATTTTCAAACTATGTAAAGGATATAAACACTAAAACGCAAAAAAATATGGATGACATGACCATACAAAGAATTTGCTTTGAGAGAAGAGGATTAAACTAGTTGAACCGATATAATCAAATTAAAATTAATTCACTTACAGGTATCGAAAGCATCGAGTCGCGCATAGATTT
>JAQUMQ010000113.1 GCA_028718045.1 Actinomycetota bacterium | reverse complement strand
GAACCGGTTTGCATTTTAAAAATAACCGATTCCAAGGGAAATATTTTATACGAATATGATCCTCAGACAAATACCTCGACAAAAAAAGTCTTGGAAGAGCCTCAAGCATTTCTTGCAACTCAAATTCTTCAAAGAGTGATAAATGAAGGAACAGGCAAAGCCGCAAACATAGGAAGACCTGCCGCAGGGAAAACAGGAACAACGAGCGACTTTAGAGATGCATGGTTTGCAGGTTATAGTCCCGAGCTTACGACAGTAGTTTGGATGGGTTATCAAGACAGCAATAAATCAATGGAACCCATAAATAAAAGGTATGTGACAGGAGGATCTTTTCCTGCACAAATTTGGTCGGAATACATGAAAGAAGCCTTGAAGGAAAAACCTGTTAAACAATTCGAGGTTCCTGATAATGTATTAACCGAAGTTCAGGTTTGCAAAGAATCCGGCATGCTTCCGACATACTGGTGCGGTGCCGAAAACATCGAAGTGAAACTTTTTGTAAAGGGTATGTCTCCCACCAAATATTGCAACATTCATAATAAAGTAACGATACCGGACCTTACCGGATTACCTGCAGATGAGGCAAAACAAATATTGCAGGAACTTTTTTTTAATATAAGCGAAGTTGCTGAGCCAAATAACGAATATGCCTCAGGCAGCATATTCAGAACAGACCCACCTCCGGGAACGGTAATTGAAACAGTTGACAATATAAATCCGCAGATAACCATTTTCATAAGTCAAGGTCGCAATATAATTAAAATGCCAAACCTAATTGGCCAGACCATATCCTCAGCAGAAAGCATCCTCTCAGGTTTCGGCTTATCCGTTTCCAATATGCTTTATGACTTTAGCAATCAACCTATCGACATTATCTATAACCAGGATCCTGCACCTGATACCGAATTAGAATCCGGAACCCAAATTATCATATATGTCAGCAAGGGCGTCAATCCTTCATCGGTCATGCCTAATGTTATAGGCATAAACAGGAATGACGCAGTAATAGCCCTTAACAACGCAGGATTTACGAATATTATATTCTTGGAGGATCAAAGCAATATTTTGCAAGATATGGTTTTCAACCAATATCCTGCTGCAGGGGTAATATATGACAAATCGCAACCCGTTACAATATCAATAAGTAAAGGAGTTAAGGTACCATCGGTTATAGGATTTAACAAAGATAATGCTGTAAAACTGCTGACATCTGCTGGTTTTGTTGTCGAGATTGTTCCTTCGCTTGACGAAAAAGGAACGGTTGTTTCTCAAAATCCCGATGCCAATACTTATGTTAATTACGGAAGCAAGATTACGATCACTATTGAAACCAAACAAACTACAACAAGCACAACAACTTCGACAACATCTCCGCCAGACACATCTACATCGACTTCTACGACATCCAGCACTCCAACAACGTCCGCACCTTGATATTTATAAAATGTTTCATATTTCCCGAATAAGAGGCTTCGTCAAAGTATGCTTCTAAACGAATGTCCTTTAGTATAATTTTTCATGTAAATGGAATCGTTCGTTTTTAAAATCAATTCTTTATATTTTGTTTCATACTTTGTAATATCTTTTTTATTTGATGGTTCAATGTCAATCATACTTTTTAAAAGTGCCGATGCTTTTAAAAAAGATTTAAATATAAAATATATTTCTTCCTCTTCTATGCTGCGAAAATCCATCAAAAAACCATTTATGTAATTATTTATAATTTCTTTCATGTCGAAGAACAAACAATGCTTTCTTGAGTTAAAAAGAATCGTATTGCCTAAATAGTCACTGCCGATTTTGAATTTAAAATTTTTTATATCTTTTATGTAATAGCTAAAAAGATCTTTTTTTGCGCCTTCCATTTCCGTGTATTTTACTCTCGATGTCATTACGGGGAAAAATCCATAGCTATATATCGAAAAATCCATATCATGAAACATTTCTTTATTTGACCGGTTTTTTCCAATATTTAAAATAATTTCATTTATTTCTTTTATAGTTAATTCCGGCGAAAAGACGACATCGGTTATTTTTATGTTTTTATTCAAATATTCTTTTATTTCGCTTATGGCAAGACTGTTGGAAATATTAAGACCGTATCCAAAAATAATATTGGCTCGAAAATCATCGGCTTTGCAAATTTCATTTAATAAATGCAACACTCCCATATTCGAGATATAAAAATTGTTAAATCCTAGGCTGATATAATTTTCTATAGCTTTTTTTAAAGCACTCATATGGCTGTCATAAATTATATTTGGGGTGATTATATAAAAATCAATATTTTCGTTTTTAAATTCATGCATTATATTAATTAATTTATATGACTCATCTTCCTTTATGAGCATATTTTTTAAATCGTCATAACAAATTTTAATGTTTGGGAAGCTTTCGTCATATTTCAGTTTATTTGAATTAATTATATTAAATATGTTTTTTATAATTTTTATTGATTTTTCGCCTTTGTCACACATAAGTAATGATATCGAGAGAGCTTTTGAAGATATATTCATAGCTTTTGTCAGTGTTTCCAAACATATTTTTTTATTTTCTTTTTTTAAATCAGTAGTTTTATAGTTTTTTTTGCTTAAGATCTTTTTTAACTTATTATAATTATATGCATTAATAATTACGTTAAACTTTGACTCGGCATTTGTTGCAGGCTCATATTTTTGCATATACAAAGATTTGGCTTCCATATCCAAATCGAAATCATAATATTTAAATACTCTATCATTTAAGTTAATATCATTTTTTGTTTGTATCTTATAAGTTTTTTTGGGTAATTTTGAATCTATCATCTCGAATTCTTTTATTTTAATTCTATCGTTTCCCTTTTTTGTCCAGAATTCAAGAATGTCATTCTTATTTAATTTGAATTCGGATTTTATGAAGATATCTTTAATTTTTGTATCTTGATATTTTCCTGAATTAATTTCGCAAACACGTCCGAAATAATTACCTATGCTCCCTGACTTTTTCAAAGAAACTATGTTGTTAGGATATTCTTCTTTGAAATACCCTTCACTGAATTCCCGTGAAAAAATTTGCTTTAATTTATAAATATCATCTTTTTCAACGAAATATTTTTCGGGATTTTCATTGTACAGATCGATGTATTTCCTATATACCTTAGTAACGATTCCAACATATTCAGGGGTTTTCATTCTTCCTTCTATCTTCAAAGCCTTTATCCCTGACTTTATTATTTGAGGAAGAAAATAAATTGAATTTAAATCATTTTTACTTAGAAAATAACAATTATTTTTTATAACTTCAGCTTTTTTGTTACCATAATCTTTCCCTTCAACCAAAGTATTATTGCTATCATCATATTTTTTTTCTTTCAAAAGATCGTATTTCATTCTGCAAGGTTGAGGGCATCTGCCTCTGTTGCCGCTTCTTTCACCAACAAACGAGCTGAAATAGCACTGACCTGAATAAGAATAACATTGGGAACCATGCCCAAAAATTTCGATATCCATTATATTTTTAGAAGTAATTTTACTTATTTCATAAAGAGTCATTTCCCTTGCAAGAATTGCTCTTTTAAATCCCGCAGTCTTTAATAATTCAATGGAGTATAAATTATGTAAATTTAGTTGCGTGCTGGCATGTATCGGTAGATCAGGAAATATTTTATTTATTATCCTTTTTATGGCTAAATCCTGAATGATTATTCCATCAAAATTTATTTTTTTAAATGTAGAAAAAATAAAATCGAGAAGTTCTTCGAGTTCTTTTTCTTTTATCAGCGTATTTAATGCAAGGTAGGCTTTTAATTTTTTTGAGTGAGAATATGATACGGCTTCTTCAAGCTTAATCAAGTTAAAATTTTCAGCATAAGCTCTTGCACCATACTTTTCATATGCAAGATATACGGCATCGGCACCTGCATTTGCTGCAGCTATTAATTGATCAAAGCTTCCTGCAGGTGAAACAAGTTCCATATCATTCATTTCTTTTATGCCTGTAAAAACCAGAACCACATATTATATTAAGACCTTTGCTTTCAAGAAAGTCGCAAAAAAGATTAAGACCTATTGAATCACATGCCATATGTCCGCATATAATTGCGCAAAGTTTGTTTTCGATAATGGATTTGATATTTTCAAGACTGTAATGCATCCCTACTATCGTATTCAATCGCGCTTCTTTCAAATGAAAAAATATCTCGTCTGGAGGATCGACACCACCGGTCATATCGACTAGAAAATTGCCCATTTTTGTATTATTTTTATTCTCATTTATCATAAAAGGACCGTCACCGTTTTTTGAAGCCATACAACATTCGGGAATACTGTTTACGATGCTCATTGCTTCTTCAAGCCCGATATCGTTTTTTGATAAAAAAAGATCTTCGAAAAATTTTTGAATTATATTATCTATGGGAGTATGTACACACATCAATGGGATATTCAACAACCTGGAAGCATTTTCGGCGCTTAAATGATTTCCTCTTACTTCGATAGATTCTTCCCAAACAAGTTTTGAATAAAGTTTTTCCGCAATTATATTGTTTACGCCCGATTTTATCCAATTTACCTTTTGAATTTCTATGACTTCAGGTATCATGTAGTAGCCTCTTCCAATTGGATGGTGAGTAAAAATACCATCTATGTCAAGGCCGCTTTTTATCAGTTCTCTAACCAAAATGATTTCTGACGTACCGGCATCAACCGATACAAAAAGATTTTTTATTTGTTTTTTTTCGTAGCCATTGATTATAACCGAATCAGGATATGAAAACCTCTTTGCCTTATCGATAGCAGCTTTATTTAAAAAATTATTTCTTATATCGCTTTTTTCACCAAATTCTAGCGCATATTTAAAAATGTCAATCCAAAGCATTTTTTATTTCTTTTATTAATCTCTCGAAATCGGGAATTTGTAAATCAAATCGTTCGATTTCTTTTTTTATCATTTTAATTCTTTCGGTTGAATATTTTAAATTATTTTTAACATTATTTCTGTTTGTTCCGCAATCAGTCTTTTTGGAATCGATACATAAGTTCAAATCAATACTTTCAAAAAAATCTTTTTCAAAAAAACCACTGTAATTTTTTAAAACCTTTAAATCCAAATCACATATGTCGATATTTTTTTCAAGGCAGTATTTAATGATCTTTCCTGTTATATTGTGTGAGTTTCTGAATGTCTCGCCCCGTCTTACAAGATAATCCGCTATATCGGTTGCTTCCATGAACCCATTTTTCATATTATTTATTATTTTTTCTTCATTTAACTTGATATTTTTTATAAGTTCCTTAAATACTGTTACTGAAGAATAAGATTCTTTAAAAGCGCTAAAAACTATACCTTTATCTTCCTGTAAATCTCTGTTATATGTCGAAGGTAATCCTTTCTGCATCATTTCAAACTGAATTAAGTTACCTGCAACAAGAGAACTTTTACCTCTTATGAGTTCAAGAATATCGGGATTTTTCTTTTGGGGCATAATGCTGCTTCCCGTGCAAAACTCATCTGCTATTTCTATGAATGAAAACTCGCTTGTGTTATAAATAATCAAATCTTCACAGA
>JAQUMQ010000112.1 GCA_028718045.1 Actinomycetota bacterium | reverse complement strand
AATCGATGAAAAAGGCAATATTTTATATAACACCATATATTCGACAGATGCAAGAAGCATAAAAGAAGTTGAATATGTTTTATCCAAATACAGTGCCGAAGAATTGATGAAAATAACAGGTTATCCTCCAGGGTATATCTGCCCGTTGAATAAAATTATATGGATGAAAAATAATAAACCTGAGATTTTTAAAAAAACAAAGAAACTTTTATTTACCGAAGATCTGTTTTTTCACAAATTGGGAATTACTGATACCAATATAAATCATGCACTGGCTTCAAGAACTTTGTTCTTTGACGTAAGGTTAAAAGAATGGAGAGAAGACATTTTAAATACTTTTGGAATCGATGTAGGTTTATTTTCAAAGCCGTCTCCATCTGCGGTCGAAATAGGTTTTATTGACAAAAAAGTCGCAGATGATCTCGGCTTTAAAGGGCATGTTTCGGTTGTTACGGGAGCTCACGACCAGCCTTGTGCAGCGCTTGGTGTCGGTGCGGTAAAAGGTGGCATTGCCGCTGACGGTATGGGAACGGTCGAATGCATAACAACATGTATGGAAAATGCGTTAACCAATAAAAATATGTTGAAAAATAATTTCAGTTGCCAAGCACATGCAGTTAACGGAAGATATGTAACTCTTGCCTACAATATGACAAGCGGCAGTGTTGTAAAATGGTTTAGGGATAATCTTGCCGGGGGAGACAGCCATGCAATAAGGGATATATCGTCAAGATTGACATTTAAACCTTCCTCTCTCTTTACTTTGCCATATTTTTCAGCCTCCGGAACCCCTTATCTTGATCCTAAACCAAAAGGATCGATCATAGGAATAAATCTTGATACAAATACCGAAGAAATATTTAAGGGCTTGGTGGAAGGGCTTGTTTTTGAAATCTGCTTTAATATAAATCTTTCGGAATCAAGCGGGGTAGAAATAGCCGAGCTCAGAGCTGTAGGCGGCGGCTCCAAGTCAGATTATGAACTTAAGCTGAAAGCTTGCATTTCAAACAGACCTATACTTCGAATGGATATAGCAGAAGCAGGATGCCTTGCAACCATGATACTTGCAGGTATCGGAACAGGAAAATTCACACTTTCCGAAGCTGTTTCCAAGTTCATTAAAGTCAAAGACGAATTTTATCCTGATTCAAAAATCAGGGAAAGGTATCTCGATAAATTTGAAAAATATAAAGAAATATATGGCTTGGTTTCCAAACTATTTTAATTTTTTTAATTTAAGACATATTCGTTTAATGGATTGTTAAAGAAAACGGAATAGAGGATGCGGATTGGAAAAAAATTATCTTTTAGGAATCGATATAGGTACAAGCGGAACCAGGTGTATCGTAATTGACGAACATGGCAGTATCATTGGGTCTGCCATAAAAGAATATCCATTATATACACCAAAACCTGGCTGGGCCGAACAAAATCCCATGGACTGGTATGATGCTACTATATCGACTATCAGGCAGGTTATCGAAAAAAATAAAATAAACGGAGCCGACATAAAAGCGATTGGTCTTTCGGGTCAGATGCACGGTTCTGTTTTTCTTGACAAGAATGATGATATAATAAGGCCTGCTATTTTATGGTGCGATCAACGTACCGAGCCTCAGTGCCGCAAGATTTATGATATATTCGGATATAAAAACTTTATAAAAATCGCATATAATAAGGCTCTTCCGGGTTTTACTTCTCCTAAAATAATGTGGCTTAGCGAAAATGAACCCGGCAATTACGGCAAGGTCAACAAAATCCTTCTTCCTAAAGATTATGTAAGATTCATGATAAGCGGCTCTTATGCAACCGAAGTGTCGGATGCCTCAGGTATGCTTTTGATGGATATAAAAAAAAGAATATGGTCGGATGATATACTTGAAGGATTGAAAATCAATAGAAGCTTTCTTCCGGATCTTTATGAAAGTCACGAAATAAGTTCTTGTCTTGACGAGAAAACCGCAAGACTTACGGGCCTTCTTAGCGGAACCCCTATCGCAGGCGGAGGCGGTGACAATGCGGCGGGAAACGTAGGTTCGGGAGTAATAAGACAGGGTCTAATATCCGACTCCATAGGGACCTCCGGTGTTGTTTTTGCACACAGCGACAATCCGGTATATGATCACCAGGGGAGATTGCACTCATTTTGCCATGCTGTTCCAGGCAAGTGGCATCTAATGGGAGTTACTCTTGCTGCAGCAGGAAGCCAAAAATGGTATTATGGTACGTTCGGTCCTTCGATCGATATAGAAAAAGAAAGACCGGATTTGAAGAAATACAAGCTGCTTGATGCTCAAGCTCAAAAAATAAAACCGGGCTCGGATGGGCTGATATTTTTGCCATACCTTACAGGCGAAAGAACTCCTTACGCAGATGCTTATGCGAGAGGAGTATTTTTTGGCATGTCCTACATGCATAATCGTGATAATTTTGTTCGCTCCATAATGGAAGGCGTTGCCTTTTCACAGCTAGACTGCCTGAATCTCATGAGGGAACTTGGAATAAGCTCGGAAAAAATAATATTGATTGGCGGAGGTTCAAGAAGCAAAATATGGAGAAAGATAATATGCGACGTATTTGAAAGCCCGCTCATAACTTGTATAAATGAAGAAGGCCCGGCATTTGGAGCGGCGCTTATCTCGGGAGTCGGATGCGGTATTTACGAATCTGTTGAAGATGCGGTGAAAAAGGCAGTAAGGCAGTCGTCTGAATCAAGACCCGATCCCGAGAATTTTGAAATTTACAGGAAAACTTATAACATATATAGGTCATTATATAAAAGCCTCAAGGAAAATTTTAAAAAGCTTTACGATATTCAATTCGATTAAACGCTATATCGATCTGCCAACTTTTTCCTTTAAATATAAAGTGTTTTGTTCTAAACTTTTCATATGCCGCTTTTTTGCTATATTGGTTTTTTTAACGGGTTATTATTTGCAGGTTTGTTTATATGCCGGCAACCATGGTAATGACTCATGCAATCTAATTTATCAGTCTTAAAATATAGCCTTGAATATCGTTTCGCGGTTTGTTAAATATTGTATCTGAATGCAAAGTTGTCAGAAATTAACTATTTAAGTTTATGAAAAAAATATTAATCGTTGATGATGAAGCTGAAATAAGGGAATTGATAAGGGATTTTCTGATTAAGGAGAATTTTAAAACGGAATTTGCCTGTAACGGTAGGGAAGCTCTTGAAAAATTGGCTGATCGCCAAAACAATTTCGATCTGGTTATACTGGATATAATGATGCCGGAAATCGATGGAACGGAAATGATAAAAATATTGAGGAAATTCAGCAATGTCCCTGTTATTTTTCTTACATCAAAAAACGAAGAGATAGACAAAATACTCGGACTTGAGATTGGAGCCGATGACTATATTACGAAACCTTTCAATCCCAGAGAAATGATAGCAAGGGTAAAGACTGTTTTAAGGCGTACATATTATAAAAATCCGGAAAGCCCGGAAGATTTTGAAAAAAAAGAAAAGGAAAAGTCTTTGCCATATAAATCCGGGCAAAAGCTTGATAAAGAAAAAAATGTTGGCGCAAAGCATGACGCAAGCGAGGGAACTAAAACAATCAGGATAACTTTCAAGCCTAATTCCGCTTTGGGTAAAAAGAAGATTTTAAATCTGGAAATCAACACCGAATCTTACAGAGTTTTTGTAAATGGAAAAGAAATTAAATTGACCAATAAAGAATATCAGCTTCTCCTTTATCTTATTCGCAATAAAAACATTGTCATCAGCAGAGAAAACATTCTGGAAAATGTATGGGAGTATGATTTTGCGGGCGAAACAAGAACTGTGGATGTACATATAAAAGAATTAAGAAAAAAGATAGGCGACGATTCGGGAAAACTTATAGAAACAATCTGGAAAATAGGATACAGATTTAATTACGAAGAAGATATTAAAAGGATATTAATTGAAGATTCAGGATAAACTCACGAATTATATTGCCATAGTTTTGTTTTTGATTATTCTGATGGCATCGCTTATATTCACCAGTCTTTTTGTTTTCAATGACAGAAATTCAAAATTGATCGATCTGACTGTGCAAAATACTAATTTTGCCGAAGGGTTACTGACAAAATACCCTTCGGTTGACGATGCTTTACGAGATCCCGGGTTCTTTATAATAGTCAAAGGGTACGAAGGAATTTCCGGAGCAAGGATTACACTCATAGATAAAAATTTTAATATAATTTTGAATCCTTATGATCTGACTGTAGTTGATGCCGAAAAAATCATAACTTCGAATTCTATTTTGAGAGGCTTTTCTTATATCGGAAATTCGAACAATCTTGAAAAAATTGTTAATTTCAATTTAACGAATAAAAAGTATTACGTTTCTGTTTATAAGTGCAGGGTAGGCTCTCAGGATTTATATTCGGCTTTTTTTAAGGAAAAAAACAATCTTGATATCCCACCCATGCGTTATCTCTTTGCGCTAAGCCTGCTTTCGCTTACTGCTTTGCTTGTTTCTTATTTTACGGGCTTTCTCCTTAGCAAAAACATATCGGGTAATTTGATTTTATTGAGTAAGCACGTTAAAAAAATTTCGTCAGGCGATTATGAAGAAGAAATAAGCATCAAGACACGTGACGAGATTGAAGATCTGGCAAATAACATCAATATAATGAAAAATAAAATAAAGGAAAGCCAATCTTCTCTTAAGGAATATACTTCAATGATTTCTCACGAAATTAAAAACATGCTCACGGTGATACAAGGTTACTCGGAAGGGATAAAGTCTGGAATTTACAGAAATAATAAAGAGATCGGCTATGCTCTTGAAAAAATCATCAATAAATCAAAAGACCTTGAAAACCTGACAAATAGTTTGCTCCTTCTTTCGAAAGTTGAAAATAAAATTATCGAAATAGAAAAAGATGAAATATATCCTGTAATAATCATAAATGAAATGATTGAAATTTATGGCAATCAATTGGCAATAAGTAAATTAAGGATGATAAAAAAAATTGCCACAAAAGAGGATTTTAAATTAAAAAGCGATAAGTATCTTTTGCAAACCATACTATCGAACCTTATAAACAATGCCATAAAATATTCACTGCCGGATTCGAATATCGAAATATCTCTTTCAAGTGAAATTAGGGGCGGCGTCGAATATCTGGTTTTTTCTGTTTCAAATGAAGGTCTTGAAATTTCAAAAGAAGATAAAGAGAAAATTTTTAAAATGTTCTGCAGAGGGGACAAAGCAGAATTTTACAATATCGAAGGTTACGGGCTTGGGCTTGCCATATCACATAAGATCGCGCATTATCTTAACGCAAGACTTGATTTCAGGTCTGAAGGGAAGCTGAACACGTTTATTTTGAGAATACAGGTAAAAGGTGCCAGGAATAAAAGTGGCTGATACATGCTTTGCAATGAAAAGTCGTTTGTTTTGTGGTTGCCTCCTTTCGCAATGTATTTTATATGATCGTCATGATTATATAGAGATATCTTATTCGACGACATCCCTAGTTGCTTCCAAGATATGATATTTTACAAAGAATTTACAATTTCTTTAAATTTTCTTCACATCTGT
>JAQUMQ010000111.1 GCA_028718045.1 Actinomycetota bacterium | reverse complement strand
ATAGTTTGGAGGTAGTGCTGTTGAAAAGTGATATTGAGATTGCTCAAGAAGCAAAAATGAAGCCCATTCTTGAGATAGCAGAATCGATGGGGCTAAAAGAAGACGATATCGAATATTATGGCAAGTACAAGGCAAAAGTAAAACTTGAAATTCTTGATCGTCTTAAAGACAAGCCAGACGCAAAATACGTCGATGTTACGGCTATTACCCCTACACCTCTTGGGGAAGGCAAAACGGTTACGACGATAGGTCTTGGCATGGCTTTAAACAGGGTAGGCAAGAAGGCGATAACATGCATAAGGCAACCGTCGCTTGGTCCTGTTTTCGGGATTAAAGGCGGAGCAGCGGGAGGAGGATTTTCTCAGGTTCTTCCAATGGAGGATTTCAACCTTCATCTTACCGGAGATGTCCATGCGGTAGGTGTGGCACATAATTTATTGGCTGCTTTTTTGGATGCCCATATTATGCATGGAAATGAATTAAACATCGACCCGTTTAGCATTACTTTAAACAGAGTGGTAGATGTCAACGACAGAGTATTAAGAAATATTGTATTGGGGCTTGGAGGTAAAGCTAATGGCATACCAAGAGAATCAGGATATGATATCACCGTAGCTTCAGAAGTAATGGCAATCTTGGCTTTAACTACAAGTCTTAAAGATTTAAGACAAAGACTTTCAAAAATGGTTGTAGGAACCACTTTTGAAGGAGAACCGGTTAGCGCAGAAGATTTGAAATGCGCCGGTTCGATGACGGTTCTGTTAAAGGATGCAATCAAACCAAATCTGCTTCAAACAATCGAGCATAATCCTTGTTTTGTACATGCAGGACCTTTCGCAAATATTGCGCATGGGAACAATTCGGTTTTGGCAGACATGATGGCTTGCAAGTTAGGAGATTATGTTGTAACCGAAAGCGGATTCGGCGCTGACCTTGGAGCTGAAAAATTCATGGATATCAAATGCAGATACAGCGGTCTTAAACCATCGGCTGTTGTAATAGTGGCTACGGTTAGAGCATTAAAGATGCATGGCGGCGGTTTTGAATTTATTCCCGGAAAAGGCGTAGATAAAGCTAAAATGGAAGCGAAAAATGTCGAAGCGACTAAAAAAGGCTGTGAAAATCTTGTTAAAATGATTGAAAATATGAGATATTTCGGAATACCCGTTGTTGTTTCTATCAATGCTTTTTCAACAGATTATAAAGAAGAGATCGAAGCAATAAAGGAGATAGCTATTTCTTCGGGAGCCGACGACTGCGTCATCAGTGAAGTATGGGCTAAGGGTAGTGCAGGCGGAGAAGAACTGGCAGATGCTGTTGTTAAAGCTTGTGAGAAGCCGAGCAATTTTAAATTTCTTTATCCTCTTGAAGCAACAATCAAGGAAAAGATTGAAACCATTGCTACTAAAATATATGGCGCAGACGGCGTCGATTACCTTCCGAAAGCAGAGGAAAAAATCGCTCTTTATAACAAGCAGGGGTTTGACAAACTTCCTATCTGTATGGCAAAAACACACTTGTCGTTAAGTCATGACCCAAATTTAAAGGGAAGACCAAGAGGTTACAGAATACCGATAAGGGATGTCAAAGCTTCGATAGGTGCAGGTTTTCTGTATCCGCTTTTAGGCGAAATGAGAACCATGCCAGGTCTGTCGAAGGTCCCGGCAGGCACGAAAATCGACATAGATGATAACGGAAATATTGTAGGATTATTCTAGTTATATTTGATTGCTTTTTTATGATTGGTTGGTTTTAAAAAAGCAATCGAAATAATTAAATAGGCCAGATGGCTGTAAGCAATTAAAATAAAGTTTTTATTTTAAGTTTTTTTTAAGCTGGCCGTCAGGCCTCTTTTTATTTTTCAAATCATTACTATAAAATAATTAACATTTTTTTAATAATCGGAGTTATATAATGGCTAAATTAATAAACGGAAACAAGATATCAAGCGATATAAAAAATGAAATCAAAGAGGAAGTAAGGGAACTTGAAAGAGTAAAGGGAATAAAGCCTGGTTTGGGAGTCATTCTTGTGGGAGAAGATCCTGCTTCAAAAGTATACGTGGCAAATAAGCAAAAAGGATGTGAAGATGTTGGATTTTTATCGGATACTGTAAAATTATCTGAAACCGCAACCGAAGCTGAGGTATTAAAACAAATAGAAATTTATAACAACAGAAAAGACATTCATGGATTTCTCGTCCAGCTTCCGCTACCTCGACAAATCAACAAAACAAAGATTTTAGAAGCAATATCACCTTTCAAAGATGTGGATGGGTTTCATACTGTAAATATCGGAAAGCTATTTGCGCACCAAGACGGGTTTGTGCCTGCGACACCTGCGGGTATCATAGAAATGATGAAAAGAGAAAAAATAACGATAAAAGGCAAAAATGCAACCATGGTTGGGCATAGCGAAATTGTCGGTAAGCCTTGCGCGCTTCTTTTATTAAACGAATGGGCAACCGTAACAGTCTGCCATATAGAAACAAGAGATTTGAAAATGCATACGATTGATGCGGATATTCTGGTTGTTGCAGTAGGAAAGCCTTATTTGATAAAAGAAGATATGGTTAAAAAAGATGTTGTAGTGATAGATGCTGGAATTAATAGGATTACGATGGACAAAGCAAATCCAGAGCTTTTGAACTGGAGAAAAACCGACTTTGACACAAAAGGAGCAACTCTTATAGGCGATGTAGATTTTCAGAAAGTAGAAAAAAAAGCAAGTGCCATAACACCTGTACCTGGCGGCGTTGGGTTGATGACTATAGCAATGTTGTTGAAAAATACATTGAAAGCTGCTAAAAATTTTACACAAATGAAGTAAAAGCAATGATATATATATGAGTTTTATTGTGGTAGTTGTATAATAAATAAAGAAGAATAAAGCTTAAGTCTTAAAATAAAATTTATTATTTGGATAATATTTGGATTTTCTTTTAATATATCATTAGGTTTATCGTTGTTTTTATAATTTGTGTTTTTAAAATATAAATAAAATGTTTTATGGTAAAGTTATAGGAAATATTGTATCAACTATAAAATTAAAAAGCCTTGAAGGGAAAAAGATTCAAATTGTCAGGCCGATTGATATGCAAACAGGCTTTGAATATGAAAAATTCATAATAGCACTTGATACCACTGATTCAGGAGTGGGGGATTATGTTGGTTATGAAGACGGCAAAGAAGCCGCTTGGGCATTCGAACCGGAAGAGGTACCTACCGATGCCACTATAGTTGCAATCATCGATGATGTAAATATTCCTGGAGTGTGAATTATGGTTTTAGGAAAAGTTATAGGTTCTGTAGTCGCAACACAAAAAGATCCGGGCTTGGTTGGTAAAAAGCTGCTTCTTGTTAAAGCAATCGATTTGCAAGATCATCTTCTGGAACCTTTTGTTGTGGCAGTGGATGCTGTAGGGGTAGGAATAGGTGAAAAAGTTCTGGTTGTTAATGGAAGTTCTGCAAGAATGACAGATGAAACAAGGGATAGAAGCATAGATTCAGTGATAATTGCAAAAGTTGATTCAATGCAAGTTGCGTTATAGCAGCCTCGTTATTTCCTGGATTTGCATTTGCATCATCATAATCATACAAGCAGAAATTATAAATATTGCTGCCTTATAAGGTTCGAAGACTTAGGATAACATTAAATATGTTAATGAAAATAATAAAAACAGCCTGAAATAATCAGGCTGTTTTAAAATTTGAATCAATTTCATTTTTTAAAATCATAAAGTAATTAAAATATTACTTTATTTCTTTTAAAAGCTTATCGATTCCTTCAGCGGAAATTTTTTTTGAATCTTCAAAGAAACTGGAAATTATTTTTTTTGCAGGTTCCTCAAGCAGTTTATCCGCAACGGATTTGATTATACTTTTGGAAAGCTCCTTATTATCTACGGCAGCAGAATAAATATATGTTTTGGAAGATTTATCTTGCTTCAATAGTCCCTTTTCCGCCAGGGTAGTCATCGTAGACATAACCGTGGTATATGGAATAAAACCTTCTTTTTTATTTTCGATTTCTTTTCTTAACATATATTCATGAACTTCCCTAACCGTAACTTTTTTTCTATCCCATACTATTTTCATTATATCTGCTTCAAGATTACTTATGCTGTTAAGCCCATTTATTCCAATTTCTTCGGATTTCTTTTTTAAATCAGTATCTTTTACCATTTTCCCTCGTTTCGTAAATTAGTTTCAAATGAAATTCTCTTAGCACTTTCTGAAAGATGATTTTATATCTACAAAAAAATAATACTGTATTTTATGCTTAAAAGCAATAAAGTCTTTAGTGAATTTGATATTTGATTTTGTATTAAAAATATTAAATCAATTTAATATTTTAGTAATATCTACTGTTATATAAGGTATAATTATTGAATTTAAAATGCAAACTTATGAAATATAGATGATTTTGGCAATATAGCGTTACTGCCAGTAATAATTATTTTTATTTCATTTGTAAATGACTTAAAATCATTTTAAATATCAAGAACATTGCTTTACAGTTTGATATATCAAAATAATATTAAAATAATATATGAAAAATGTGGTAAAAATAAAGTTCGTAAATTACGATGATTCCGTTTTCGAGCTTCTTGAAAATCTTAAATTCGGTAGTAAATTAAGAGATATAAGAAAGATAATCATAAAACCAAATTTACTTCAAGATTCTCCGCCGCCGTGCACGACGGACTATAGATGCGTTGAATCAATTGTAAAATACGTTATTAAAAAAAAGAAAAAAATAAAAATAGTCATCATAGAAGGTTCGGGTGGATGCCCTACCGAAACGAGCTTTAAAAACCTGGGTTATGAATCATTGATTAAAAAATATGATGGATTTGCGGATCTCGAATTGGTTGATGTCGATAAATGTAAATTGATTAATATGGAAAACGAAAATGCATTAGCGTATAAAAAAATATGGTTACCGGAGGTAGTTTTTGGTGGTTTTTTTATTACAGTTCCTGGTTTGAAGGATCATCTGATTACTACCGTAACTCTCGGTCTTAAAAATCAGGTCGGTTTATTACCGGAAAAATATTATGGCGGTTATTGGTCATATAGAAGAAGTGACGTTCACAGAGTAGGCATAAATAAGGCGATTTTTGATTTAAACAATTACATAAAGGTGGATATGGCAATAATTGATGGACGCATAGGGCAAGCATACTCCCATCTTCCCGGTGGAAAAAAATGTAATCCGCCAAAGGAAATTTTAATAGGCGGTTATGATGTGCTGAATGTTGATAAGGTCGGTACAGAAGTATTGGGCCATAGTTGGGAAGATGTAGAGCATATAAAATTGTTTAATGATAGTTTAAAAAGGTAATAACATGAAAACCCAAAACAGATAGTAAATCAAAACTTATTGAAATTCCGACTTAATACTGTTATCGATTTTAAGTAAAATCATGTCGATATATTCCGAATTCATGGCAAGTCTTAAATATTTAGTAAAAACATATATATTATAAACTCAAGATATAAAAAACAGTAGCATATGATTAATGCTAAATGCTGTTTATATAATCTTCGATTTTGGCTATCTTTTCATC
>JAQUMQ010000110.1 GCA_028718045.1 Actinomycetota bacterium | reverse complement strand
TTCACTGGCATAAATATTATGTTTAGGATTTTCCATAAACATATGCCATTTTTCTTCTTTTAAAAAATTGTCCAAAAACATAAAATTATGTGAAGTTAAAGGCATTTTAAATACCAAGACTAGCCGGTATGCATTGCAGTCAATTTAAAACAAATCGAAGCACCCACTGCTTTTTTGAGGTTATGTCCGTATAATTTAATTATATTTATTCATGCAATATTCTATATCGAAACCGATATAATCTTTTATTGCATCTACTGAAAGTGATAGCAACAAATCAAGCTCTTTCTGTTCATTTCCGCTGAATTTTTTAAGAACATAATCTGCCGCAGTTTTTACTCCCGGCGGTCTTCCTACTCCGAATCTTAATCTGTCGAATCCTACATTATCATTTACCTGCGAAATCGAAATAAGCCCTTTATGCCCGGCATTTCCGCCATTTTTTTTAAACTTTAATTTACCAAATTCCAGGTCTATGTCATCGTGAACAACAAGTATTTTTTTTATTTCATTTTTGTAGAATTTTCTTGCCATTAAAACCGCAAAGCCGCTTTCGTTCATAAAGGTAAGCGGCTGCATAATTAAAACCGGTATATTTTCAAGTAATGTATATGCTATTTTTGATTTAAACTTTCTTTTTTTCCCCTTAATGCCCAAACTTTCAAGAAACTTTTCCGCTACAATAAATCCTATATTGTGCCTTGTTAAATAATATTCTTTGCCAGGGTTTCCAAGTCCAGCAATCAAAATCATTTTGTTTTTTCTTCTTTTTCTTCTTCAGATCGTTCTTTCTTAATTACAGTAGGTTCAGCTTCTTCCGTTTCGGGAGCAGCAACCTCTTCTTCCTTCAATTGAGTTGCATGAATGATCGTTAGAATCATTTCATCGGCATCGCTTAAAACTTTCATATTATCTCCGACTTTGACATCGGAAACTTTTATAATGTCACCGATTTTTAATTCGCTGATATCTATTCCGATATGATCCGGGATATCTTTGGGGAGACATGCGATTTCCATTTCTCTTAAAGCATGCTGTAAAACTCCGCCTTCTTCTTTTATGCCGTAAGCTTTTTCCTCGTTTAAAATCAAAATAGGAACCTGTATCGTTACTTCCTCTTCCATTTTTATCCTTATAAAGTCAAGATGGGAATATTCTCTTGAAATAGGCTCTACCTGAAAATCCTTAATGAGAGCTGCGATTTTTTTGGCTTTTCCGCCATCTTCTTTCAAGTGCAAGTTAAAAATATTGCTGGATATCCCTTTCCCCTTTGTTAATTCCTTAAAGCTTTTAAGCTCCACTTTAACGTTTATCGGTTCTGATTTTAAACCGTACAATATGGCGGGGATAAATCCTGATTTCCTAAGTCTTCTCGATGAATTATTTTTTAACTCGTCCGAGCTTCTTTTTTTTATTTCAAGCACCAAATTTTCCATTTAAACATTTCCTCTTTCCAGTACCAAAATATGATTAAACTATGATTAAAATCAAACTAGGTTTTCACCCTTAAATAAATCACTTACAGCTTTGCAATCATAAACTTTTTTTATCGTTTTTGCAAGAAGATTAGCTATGGAAAGCTGCTTGATTTTATCTTTATCATAATCTTTCTTGATTGGAATAGTATCGGCAACCACAATTTCTTCTGCCTTCGAACTACTGAGAATCTCAAGGGCATCTCCTGAAAATATAGGATGAGTTGCAGCAGCATATACTTTATTGGCTCCATGATCGATAAGAACGTTTATGGCTTCGACTAAAGTACCTCCCGTATCAATCAAATCATCGAATATTATAGCATCTTTTCCTTCGATATCTCCGACTATATGCTCGATCGCCGCAACATTATGCGAAGGCCTTCTCTTGTCAAGAATCGCAAGAGGGAAACCAAGCTGTTTGGAAAAAATACTCGCTCTTTTTACTCCTCCGACATCGGGGCTTACGATTACGGCATTCTCCATTTTTTTTTCCTTAAAATATTTTGCGATTATCGGTATTGCCGTTATATGATCGACAGGAACATCAAAAAACCCCTGGATGGTTGCGATATGCAAATCAGCAACAATCAATCTGTCCATTCCGGCAACTTGCAGAATATCTGCAAACAATTTTGCTGTAATCGGTTCTCTGCCTTCCGACTTTTTATCTTGCCTTGCATATCCATAATGAGGCATTACCACATTTATCATTCCCGCAGAGGCTCTCTTAAGAGCATCTATCATTATTAATACCTCCATTATGTTGTCGTTTATGGGATCCGAACATGTCTGAATCAAAAATATATCTGCCCCTCTCACGCTTTCGTTAAATCTTACATATATCTCCCCGTTTTTAAATCTCTTTCTTTCTATCTGCCCTAACTTGATATTCAAGTATTCGGCGACTTTTAAAGATAAGGCAGGATTTGAAGAGCCCGAAAAAAGCATCATTCTTTTATTGGTAGGATAATCCCTCATATTTTAAGCTCCTTTTTATTTTGAACTTCTTTCTTTTTTCTATATTTTACTGCGCCATCCGGTAAATTGACCTGCTTGCTCCTGGCAAGTGCCATTGAATTTTCAGGTACATCTTCGGTTATTACGGAACCGGCTGCAATTAGTGCGCCTTTGCCTATATGCACAGGCGGAACAAGCATGGTATCGGAGCCTATAAAAACATCATCACCGATAACGGTTTTATTCTTTCTGTATCCATCATAATTACATGTTACCGAAGAAGCTCCTATGTTTATATTGGAACCCATTTCGGCATCTCCGATATAGCTAAGATGAGGAATTTTACTGTTGCTGCCTATAATTGATTTTTTAACTTCGCAAAATCCGCCAATTTTTACATTTTCGCTTGTTACAGTACCCGGGCGAATATAAGTGTAAGGTCCTATATTATTATTTTTGCCAATCAAAGCATTCTTTATGACGGCAGAATTGATTGTTGTTCCTACATCTATTTCGCAATCAAATATCTGCGCAAACGGCCCTATAGTACAACCTTTCTTTATTACCGTTTTCCCTTTGATAAAAGAAAAAGGCTCTATTATTGTGTCGTTTTCCATAAAAACATCGGAACCAATAAATGTAGAATTAGGATCTGTTATCGTCACACCTGAAGCCATTAGATTTTCATTGATTCTTTTCTGCATTATTTTCTCGACAGCGGAAAGCTGGATTCTGTCATTGATACCCAAAACTTCATCGCCATCACTAATTAAAAATGCCAAAGATTTCAAATTCTTCTTCGTAAACTCCTCGATTATATCTGTAAGATAATATTCTTTCTGAAAATTATCGGAATTTATGAAAGAAATATTATCGAACAAAGCATTGCTGTCAAAACAATAAATGGAAGTATTTATTTCTCTTATCGATTTTTCATCTGATGTTGCATCAGATTCTTCGACTATTTTTTTTACCTGTCCGTCTTGATTTTTAATTATTCTTCCATAACCGTAAGGATTATCCAAAATTGCTGTAGCCACGCAAGCTGCATAATTACCGTCTTGCTGGCAGGTTACCACGGATGCAAGAGTTTCGCTTTTTATTAATGGACAATCACCGGTAAGCACGAGCACGCTTTCCCATTTTTTGTTTGAAAAATTTTTCAAAAGGCTTACCGCATGGCCTGTGCCCATTTGTTTTTCCTGATAGACAGGTATTACTTCCGGAAAATTATCCGAAAGATATTTTTCAAGAATTTCATGATTGTGGCCGGTAATCACAAAAATATTATCGGCATCGAGCTTGGCAGCTTCTTTTAAAGTATAATAAATCATTGGCTTATCAATAATGTTGTGCAGAACCTTGGGTGTGGATGATACCATCCTTTTGCCCTTACCGGCAGCAAGGATAACAATGGTTAAATTTTTATCAAACTTCATGCCAATCCTTCAATATGCTGGTTTGCTCTAAACAAAAAACAAGCCAAAAAATATTAACACAAAAAAAATAAATAGTCTAAGAATAATACTTGCCGGTAGAAAAAAAATTATAAAAATTCCCCGCCTTCTATTTCTTGCGAAACAATATTGAAATTTTCATCAAAATATTCGGTTATATATATCAGATTATTGCATTTATTTCCCAGAATTTCCTTCCTTAAGAAAAATGCGGATCCTGCCGGGGGATTATCGTCTTCATATACTCTCGAAAAATCACTTGTTTTTCTTAAGTTTATTGTTATTTCTTCGGAACACCTCTTGCATTTAATCTTAAGCTTTAAAAAAGGTTCATTTGCAGACGTTGGGGTAGAAAAAATTTTTTTAAAATTTTTAAAAAAATTTGCCATAAGTAAAACTTTCTATACTTTTTTGTTAAAATAATCCATCATTTATCGGTTTCTTTGTTGTGTCTTATATCTTAAAACAATACAAATAACTATCCTGCTGGTTAAAACAAATTATTTATGTTAAAAATTAGTCAGAAATTTATTTTTTAAAAAATAAAATATAAAATACCGGAAAAGCTTTACCTATGGCAATTATATCAAATTAAAGACAAAATGATTATGCATAATTCAAAATTATGTGAGAAAAAAGCAATAAAGACGAAAAAAAGTAAATTCTTTCAATTTTGTTTTTTGATGGGTTTCTGGATAAAAAACAAGCTAAATAAAAGATCCGGAAAACCTTTGCTTGCGGGTATAAAACTTACAAATATATGCAATTTGAAATGTCTGCATTGTCCTTTTTGGAAAAATGAAAAAAAACAAAGCCTTTCGTGGAGAAGCGTAAAGACAACCTTGAAAAAGCTTTATGAAAATGGAGTAAGAGTTGCGATATTCGAAGGCGGAGAGCCTTTGCTATGGAAAGACCGTAAGGAAAACAAGGATATAAGCGATGTCATAAATCTTTCAAAAACTTATTTCTTTTATACCGCAATAACGACAAATGGCACGATGGATTTGTCAACTGTCGACAGCGATATCATTTTTATAAGCTTGGATGGACTTCAGCAAACACAAAATACGATAAGAGGCAACGTCTTTGATCTTATAATAAAAAATATTAAAAACAATATGTCGAAAAAGATAATAATCAATATTACAATAAGTAAGCTTAATTTCAATGATGTTATACCGCTAATCAAGTTTTTACAAAATAAGATATATGGGGTAACCGTGCAGTTTTTTTATCCATACGAAGGAATCGAAGATTTAAGTTTAAGCATGAAAGAAAGAAAAGAAATAATCTGCAAGTTGACGGAACTTAAAAACAATAAGTACGATATATTGAATTCCAAAACTGCTTTAAAAAAGATAGCAAACAACAACTGGAAATGCGAAGATTATCTTGTAGCCAATGTTGATCCTGACGGAACAATAAATTACGGATGTTATTTAAAAAACAGGGTTGAAAACATTTCATGCCAAAATTGCGGGTTTCTGGCACATTGCGAAATATCATTGTCTTTTCAGTTAAATTTCGATTCGCTTATTTCCGCAAAAAAAATATTTTGGGGCAAAATTAACAGCTCTCCAAATCAAGTAAAAATTTTTTAATTTCGACTCCGCTTGAAAAATTACCCATTTCACCGCTGCTTTTTATGACTCTATGGCATGGAACCAAAAATAAAAGCGGATTTTTCCCTATTGC
>JAQUMQ010000109.1:2379-5606 GCA_028718045.1 Actinomycetota bacterium | reverse complement strand
TCTTTTAATATCATAATCGGCAGCTTGTATTAATTTCAAAAGAATATTTTCGACATCTTCGCCTACATAGCCTGCTTCTGTTAAAGTTGTTGCATCGGCTATGCAAAAAGGTACGTTCAAGATCCTTGCCAGAGTCTGGGCAAGCAGCGTCTTGCCGCACCCTGTCGGACCGATCAAAAGGATATTGCTTTTTTGAATTTCAACATCATCTTTTGAAAGCTTGGTTTCGTATTTTATCCGCTTATAGTGATTGTATACGGCAACCGAAAGAACTCTTTTGGCTTTTTCCTGCCCTATCACGTAATCATTTAATATGGAATAAATCTCATTTGGTTTAGGAAGATCCCGAAAATCGGTATTGGTTTCCTGCTTCGCTTCCTCATCTATAATTTCGCTGCATAAGTCAACACATTCATCGCATATATAAATACCGGGTCCAGCTATCAATTTCTTTACCTGTTTTTGTGATTTTCCGCAAAATGAGCATTTTAAAACATCATTTTTTGTCTCCTGAGCATCTGACAAATCTATCAACACCTTTCAAAAAAATAAACTTGAAAATCCATAAAATGAATCGGACTATTTCATCAACCAATTATCAAATTTTTTATATGATACAGGATTCATAAAAAAAATAAAAATTTTTTAATTAAAAACCTTTAAAACCAAAAACAGCTATCGGCATCAAGCAGTTATTTTCGATAAATTACCTCATCGACTATACCGTATTCTTTAGCTTCTTCCGCAGTAAGTATAAAGTCTCTTTCGATATCTTTCGAAACCTTCTTTATATCCTGGCCGGTATGTTTTGCAATTATGTTATTTAAAGAATCCCTTATCCTTATCATTTCTCTTGTATGAATTTCGATATCCATGGTTGTTCCCTCAACACCGCCTGATGGTTGATGCAACAATACTCTTGCATTAGGAAGTATAAATCTCTTGCCTTTTTCTCCCGAAAGAAGAAGAACGGCAGCAGCACTTGCCGCCTGGCCTATGCAAATTGTCGAAATCTTCGATTTCATAAACTGCATTGTATCATAAATTGCAAGAGCGGCGGTAACCACTCCGCCAGGGCTGTTTATATAAATCTGTATATCCTTTTCGGGATCTTCGGCATCCAGATGGATTAATTGTGCCATTACCACATTTGCTATGTTGTCGTCGATTGCAGTTCCTAAAAATATTATTCTTTCTTTTAAAAGCCTTGAATAAATATCAAAAGACCTTTCTCCTCTGTTCGTTTGTTCTATAACCATTGGTATTAAATAATCGCTACTAATTGGTTTCATTTTCCCTCACCGCTTAAAATAAAATAATAAGTCGTCATAATTTTAATAATATCCTTAACTAGTTATTTATTGTCTTCCGATAAAATTTCGTCAATGATTGGTTTTTCGTCAGCAACCGGTTTTTTATTTGTAGAAATTTCGTCAATGTCATCTTTTGTTGAATTGTTTTTGTTGTCTTTTTCGGATTTGTCATCCTTTTCTTCTTTTTTGGATTTGCTGCTTTTTAGTGAAGCCTTTTCCAAATCCTCTATGCTTAATTCCTTGATTTTTGCATTTTCGATCAAAAAATCAACTAGCTTTTTACG
This sequence comes from Actinomycetota bacterium, assembly GCA_028718045.1. Classification (GTDB taxonomy): domain Bacteria; phylum Actinomycetota; class Humimicrobiia; order Humimicrobiales; family Humimicrobiaceae; genus JAMDDL01. The sequence goes on along the minus strand of JAQUMQ010000109.1, from coordinate 4,009 downwards.
TTTTGCTGATTCCAGAATGTTTTTTTCTCCTGCGGGAGTTTTGAAATAATCTTCAAGCCTTTTTCTTTCTTCTTCCTTTTTTGTTGTATCCAAAAGGTTCTTTTTCTCTAATTCGATCTCCTCTTCAGAAGGCTCGACCTTATCTTTAAGTTCTTTCTCGAGAGTATTAAAAACAAGATATTCTCTTACGTTAAATTCGGCTTTCTTTTTTAAATCCTCGGTAATTCCCTCTTCTGTTACATTGAAATATTTAACATACTGTTCTTTGTCAATATTTTGTTTCTTTAGCATTTGCTCGAAATCGTCAGTGAGTTCTTTGGTTTCGTTATCTATCATTATCTGCGGAACATCCAATTTGGAATTTTCGACCAGATAATTAACGATATCTGAAAATATTTTGTTTTTTCTTGCATTCTTTTTTTGTTCCCCGAGGTTTTCCATAATAAATTTCTTTAAATCATCGAGCGTTTCGAAGTCTCCCATGTTTTTCAGGAATTCTGCATCTATTTCTGGAAGGGATTTTCTTTTTATTTCCTTAACGGTTAATTTAAACTCGGCTTTTTTGCCAGCGATATTCTTGTCCTTCACTTCTTTTGGCAATTTAGTGCTTACGGTCTTTTCCTCACCTTTTTTCATTCCAACCAAAGCTTTTTCTATATCCTTTAAAAGGACTCCCGATCCTATTTCAAGAACATAATCGGTTTGTTTGCTGCCTTCGAATTCTTTTCCTTCAACTGTTCCTGTAAAATCTATGGTAATTATATCAAGATCCTTGCTTGCATCACTTTCATTTATGGGTTCGAGAGATGCAAACCTGTTTCTCAGGTTTTCAACCTGCTTATCTATTTCTTCGCTCGTGACTTCGGTAGGGTAGCCTTCTGCTGCGATACCTGTGTATTTAGGAAGAACTGCATCCGGTTCGATATCGATTTTTATATCGAAACCAACCGGTTTGTCTTGAATTATTTCTCCATCTATGTCGATCTTGGGATAATCTATCGGCTTAAGATCGCAGTCCTGTATTATCTGCGGATAAAGCTCGGATATGGCAATGTTTGCCGCTTCAGAAAGGACATAGTCTTTGCCATAATTGATGTCAATTATTTGATAAGGAACCTTACCCTTTCTAAACCCCGGTATTTTTGCTTTTTGAGATATCGCCTTATAGGCTGAGTTTAAAGACTTTCCAAAATAACCACTGGAAACTTCCACTTTTAACTCTACTTTGTTCTTGTCAACTATCTCTTGGCTTTTTATATTATAGCTCAATTCAGAAACCCTCCTTAAATCGTAAAAAGTCCTCTTAAAATTTTGAAATTTATCTAAAAACCAATAATTTTATTCAAATACATAAAATTATATATATTACAATATACATCCTAAAATAAACAACTAATTATAAATAAATTTGTTTAAAATTACAAACAAAGATTGAGAACGAAATTGACAGTATTTTCGGATAGAAACAAACAAGAGGATTTATATATTATTTGATTATTTTTTTCTTTCTTTTTCGGCAACTGAACCGAATAAGGAAGGCGGCATCTTTAAACTCACTAATGCCCCGTTAATTGGTGAAGAACCATAATCTTATCAATTCTACAGTAATTGGTGCGAGTAGAGGGAGTCG